>NZ_JBLQGP010000004.1:0-247685 GCF_047806685.1 Thauera sp. WH-1 | reverse complement strand
TTACGGCTCCGACGGCGCCCGCTCGACGCCGCCGATTAACGACGCCAGATTTGTGCGGATTCGGGCAGCCGGCAACACCCGGTCGCCGTGCGCCGCGTCCGCCAGGCAAAAGACTCTCTTCAGTAGTGTGAAGCGGGTATTTCGGCAACCGGCCATTCTTCTCGAATATAGCCGAGCGGAATCGAGCGACACCATTGGCCGAACCACTACCACTCGCCATGGAGTCACCACATCGCGGAGACCATCGCCCCCAGAGCCAGCCGCATCAGCGGGTTTCGTGCCACGAACATCGTCCGAAACGAAAACGCCCGGGGATACCCGGGCGTTTTCGACTTCATTACCGCGTTGTCGACCTCAATTGCAGGAAGCAACCTCATCCTTACTCGACAGTGACCGATTTCGCCAGATTTCTCGGCTTATCCACATCCGTCCCCTTCACCAGCGCCGCGTGGTACGACAGCAACTGCAGCGGGATCACGTGCAGCACGGGCGACAGCATGCCGTAGTGCTCGGGCATGTGCAGGATGTGCACGCCTTCGGACTCGGGGATCTCGCTGCCGGCGTCGGCGAACACGTACAGCTCGCCGCCGCGCGCGCGCACTTCCTGCAGGTTGGACTTGAGCTTTTCCAGCAGTTCGTCGTGCGGTGACACGGCGATCACCGGCATGTCCTTGTCCACCAGGGCGAGCGGGCCGTGCTTGAGTTCGCCGGCGGCGTAGGCCTCGGCGTGGATGTAGGAGATTTCCTTGAGCTTGAGCGCGCCTTCCATGGCGATCGGCCAGTGGCTGCCGCGGCCGAGGAAGAGCGCGTGCTCCTTGCTGGCGAAGCGCTGGGCCCACTTCTCGATCTCGGGCTCGAGCTCGAGCACCTTCTGCACCGCCACCGGCAGGTGACGCAGCGCGGCGAGGCGGCGCTCCTCCTCCTCGGCGGAGAGGCGGCCGTTGAGCTTGGCCAGCGCCAGCGTCAGCAGCGCGAAGGCGGCGAGCTGGGTGGTGAAGGCCTTGGTGGAGGCGACGCCGATCTCGGGGCCGGCGCGGGTGATGAAACGCAGCGCCGTCTCGCGCACGATGGCCGATTCGGGCACGTTGCAGATCGCCAGCGTGCGCGCCATGCCGAGCGACTTGGCGTGCTTGAGCGCGGCCAGGGTGTCGGCGGTTTCGCCCGATTGCGAGATGACCACGACCAGGGTGTCGGGGTCGGGCACGGATTCGCGGTAGCGGTATTCGCTGGCGATCTCGACGGTGACCGGCAGCTTGGCGATGGCCTCGATCCAGTAGCGCGCGACCAGGCCGGCGTGGTAGCTGGTGCCGCAGGCCAGGATCAGCACGCGGCGCACGCCGTCGAAGACCTCGGCCGCACGCGCGCCGAAGTGCTGCGGGGTGATGCCGGCGCCGCCGCCGATCAGCTCCAGCGTCTGCGCCAGCGCCTGCGGCTGCTCGAAGATCTCCTTCTGCATGTAGTGGCGGTACTTGCCGAGCTCGACCGCATCGGCCGACAGGCTGGAGACATGCACTTCGCGCTCGACCGGCGTGCCGTCGGGGCGGATGATGAGGTAGCTGTCGCGGCGCAGCTCGGCGAGGTCGCCGTCTTCCAGGTAAACGATCTTGCGCGTGACCTGCAGCAGCGCAGCGGTGTCGGAGGCGGCATACATGCCGTCCTCGCCGACGCCGAGCAGCAGCGGCGAGCCGCGGCGGGCGACGATGATGCGGAAGGGGTCGGCCTCGGCGACGACGCCGATGGCGTAGGCACCGACCAGCTCATTGGTGGTCTGGCGCACCGCCTCGAACAGGTCGGGCGTGCCTTGCAGCTTGTGGTGCAGCAGGTGGGCGATGGCCTCGGTATCGGTCTCGGACTCGAACACGTAGCCCTTGCCCTGCAGCTCGGTCTTGATCGCCTCGAAGTTCTCGATGATGCCGTTGTGCACCACCGCCAGGCCGGCGGAAATGTGCGGGTGGGCGTTGCGCTCGGAGGGCACGCCATGCGTGGCCCAGCGCGTGTGAGCGATGCCGACGTGGGCGGAGAGCTGGCGCGCGTCGGCAAGCGCGGCGAGTTCGGCGACACGGCCGGCCGAGCGCAGGCGGGTGAGCTCGCCTGACAGCACGGCCAGGCCGGCGGAATCGTAGCCGCGGTATTCGAGCTTGCGCAGGCCCTCGAGCAGCACGGGGACGACGTTCTGGGTTGCGATTGCGGTGACGATGCCACACATGGTCGGGGTTTCCTTGCTTGGTTGTCGGGGCCTGCCTGCAGCTCAGCGCGGCTGCTTCACCGGGCGCTTCCAGTGCGCCAGGCTCATCTGCTTGACCCGCGTCACCGTGAGCTGGTCGGGCGGCGCGTCCTTGGTCAGCGTGGTGCCGGCCCCCAGGGTCGCGCCGCGGCCGACGCGCACCGGGGCGACGAGCTGGGTGTCGGAGCCGATGAAGACCTCGTCCTCGATGATGGTGCGGTGCTTGTTGGCGCCGTCGTAGTTGCAGGTGATGGTGCCGGCGCCGATGTTGACCTTGCTGCCGACGTCGGCATCGCCCACGTAGGCCAGGTGGTTGGCCTTGGAGTGGTCGGCGATGAGGCTGTTCTTGACCTCGACGAAGTTACCCAGATGCACGTCGCTGCCGAGCACGGTGCCCGGACGGGTGCGGGCGTAGGGCCCGATGACGCAGGCCTGGCCCATGGTGGTGCTGTCGACATGGCTGAAGGGCTCGAGCCGGGTGCCGGCGCCGATGCGGGCGTTGCGGACGACGCAGTGGGCGCCGATGCGCACGCCGTCGCCGAGCTCGACCTCGCCTTCGAAGACGCAATTGACGTCGATCTCGACATCGCGGCCGACGCTGAGCGTGCCGCGCACGTCGATGCGCGCCGGATCGATCAGGGTGACGCCCTCTTCCATCAGGCGGCGGGCGACATTGCCCTGGTGGATGCGCTCGAGCTCGGCGAGCTGCAGCTTGTTGTTGACACCGAGCGTCTCGGCGAGGGCGTCGGGCTGCACGGCGGCGACCTCGACGCCGTCGGCCACGGCGAGGCCAATGATGTCGGTGAGGTAGTACTCGCCCTGGGCGTTGTCGTTGCCGATGCGGCCGAGCCAGTCGCGCAGCTTCGCCACCGGGGCGACCAGGATGCCGGTGTTGACCTCCTGCACCCGGCGCTCGTCGTCGGTGGCGTCCTTCTCCTCGACGATGCGGGTGACGGCCCCCGCGGCATTGCGCAGGATGCGGCCGTAGCCGGTCGGGTTGTCCATCTCGACGGTGAGCAGCGCCAGGCGCTCGCGGCCGGCGGCGGCGACCAGGCGGCGCAGGGTGGGCACGCCGATCAGCGGCACGTCGCCGTACAGCACCAGCGCCATGTCGCCGTCGCTGAGGTGGGGCAGCGATTGCTGCACTGCATGACCCGTCCCCAGTTGCGGCTGCTGCCGCGCCCAGGCCAGGTCGGGCGCGTCGAGCCGCTCGCGCACGACCTCACCGCCATGGCCATAGACCACGCAAATGCGTTTTGCATCGAGGGTGCGGGCGGTGTCGAGCACGTGGGCGAGCATCGGCTTGCCGGCAATGGGCTGCAGGACCTTGGGCAGGACCGAACGCATGCGCTTGCCCTGGCCGGCAGCGAGAACGACGACTTCCATGAGGACTTCCACGGGTGGCAAATTGGCGCGGAGTTTAGCATGCGACCTGCAGTGCAACCTGTGAGCGAATGCATGGTCGTGGCCTCGATGGAACAACTTCGGGAACAAATCCGCAGTTTGATTGCCGCATTGCACAATTTGATTGCAGTTTGTCTTATTCGCGACGTAGACAGCGTCTAGAATTCGTTGCTGCATCGCACACGCATACTTACAAGAGACCCGTCATGGAAATTGCCGCTCAGTCGTTCATCCAGAACCGAACCTTCGACGAGATCCAGGTCGGCGATGTCGCCAGCCTCGTGCGCACCCTGCGCCCGGACGACATCCATCTGTTCGCGGCCATGTCGGGCGACGTCAACCCCACGCACGTCGATCTCGAATATGCGCGCTCCAGCCAGTTCCGCGAGGTCGTCGGCCACAGCATGTGGGGCAGCACGCTGATCTCCACCATCCTCGGCACCGAGTTCCCCGGGCCGGGCACCGTGTACGTGTCGCAGGGGCTCAACTTCTGGCGCCCGATCACGATCGGCGACACGCTCACGATCACCGTCACCTGCAAGGAGAAGTTCGAGCACAACCACCACATCGTCTTCGACTGCCTGGCGCTGAACCAGGACGGCCTGAAGGTGATCGACGGCGTCGCCGAGGTGATGGCGCCGACCGAGAAGATCAAGCGCGAGCGCGTGGTGCTGCCGGCGGTCACGATCAACGACCGCGAGCTGCGCTACCGCCACCTGCTGTCGGTGTCGGCCGGCCTGTCGCCGATCCCGATCGCGGTGGCGCATCCGTGCGACAAGGAGTCGCTGTCCGGCCCGGTGCAGGCAGCCAAGGCCGGCCTCGTCGATCCGATCCTGGTCGGCCCGGAAGGCAGGATCCGCGCGGTCGCCGAAGAGCACGGCATCGACATCAAGGGTTTCCGCATCGTCGATACCGAGCACAGCCATGCCTCGGCCGAGGTCGCCGTCGCCCTGTGCCGCGACGGCGGCGCCGAGGCGCTGATGAAGGGCTCGCTGCACACCGACGAGATGATGAGCCAGGTGGTCAAGAACCTGCGCACCGGCCGCCGCATCAGCCACGTCTTCCTCGCCGACGTGCCGACCTACCCGCACCCGCTGATGATCACCGACGCGGCGATCATGATCGAGCCGACGCTCGAGGATAAGGTCGACATCATCCAGAACGCGATCGAGCTCGCCCACATCCTCGGCCTGGCCGAGCCCAAGGTGGCGATCCTGTCCGCGGTCGAGACCGTGACCTCGAAGATCCGCTCGACCATCGACGCCGCCGCGCTGTGCAAGATGGCCGACCGCGGCCAGATCAAGGGCGGCCTGCTCGACGGCCCGCTCGCCTTCGACAACGCCGTGTCGCTGGTCGCGGCCAAGACCAAGGGCATCAAGTCGGCGGTCGCCGGCAATGCCGACATCCTGGTCGTGCCCGATCTGGAATCCGGCAACATGGTCGCCAAGCAGCTCGAATACCTGGCCAACGCCCTGATGGCGGGCGTGGTGCTGGGCGCGCGCGTGCCCATCGTGCTGACCAGCCGTGCCGACACCGCCGAGACCCGCGCCGCCTCGTGCGCGGTGGTCCAGCTCATGGCGCACAAGAAGCGTGAGGCGAAGTCGCGATGAAAGCCATCCTCGTCCTCAATGCAGGCTCCAGCAGCCTGAAGTTCGCCCTCTACCCCCTCAACGGCGACGTCGCCGCGGCGCCGGCGGTGTCCGGCCAGGTCGAAGGCATCGGTGCCTCGCCCGAGGTCACGCTCAGGACGGCCGAGGGCCAGCGCATCCAGCAACACGTGCCCACCCAGGGCAGCCAGGGCGAGCAGCACCGCGACGCGCTCAACCACGTCTTCGCGCTGCTCAACGAGCACAGCCCGGCGCTCGACATCGTCGCCGCCGGCCACCGCGTCGTGCATGGCGGCGAGCACTACAGCGCCCCCACGCGGCTGGACGAGGCAGTGCTGCGCACGCTCGACACCTTCGTGCCGCTCGCCCCGCTGCACCAGCCGCACAACCTGCGCGCGGTGCGTGCGGTGGCCGGACTGATGCCCGAGGTGCCGCAGGTCGGCTGCTTCGACACCGCCTTCCACCGCACCCAGCCGGCGGTGGCGCAGGCCTTTGCGTTGCCGCGCAAGTACTCGGCCGAAGGGGTCAAGCGCTACGGCTTCCACGGCCTGTCCTACGACTACGTGGCACGCCAGCTGCCGGCGGTCATCGGCGAGCGCGCCCAGGGCGCGGTCGTGATCGCCCACCTCGGCAACGGCGCCTCGATGTGCGCGCTGCGCGACGGCAAGAGCGTGGCGTCCACCATGGGCTTCACCGCCGTCGAGGGCCTGATGATGGGCACCCGCACCGGCAGCCTGGACCCCGGCGTGATGCTCTACCTGATGGAGCAGAAGGGGCTGGACGCCAAGGCGCTGACCAACCTGCTGTACAAGGAATCGGGCCTGCTCGGCGTATCCGGCATCAGCCAGGACATGCGCACCCTGCTCGCCTCGGACGCCCCCGAAGCCGCGGAGGCAGTGGAGCTGTTCTGCTACCGCATCGCGCGCGAGCTCGGTTCGCTCGCCGCGGCGGCGGGCGGGCTGGATGCGCTGGTGTTTACCGGCGGCATCGGCGAACACGCTGCCCCGGTACGCGCCCGCGTGGCCGAGCTGGCGGCCTGGATGGGGGTGAACATCGACGCCGCCGCCAATGCCGACCACGCCCGCCGCATCGACACGGCGGACAGCCGCGTGGCGGTGGCGGTGGTGCCGACCAACGAAGAGCGCATGATCGCGCGCTACACCGCCCAGGTCCTCGGCCTGTAAGCCCGACCGGCCGGGGTGCCACCCGTGGCACACCCGGCCGGCGCGGGTATTCCCGTCTTGGGCCTCCCGCCCGCACGGTGCTAACGTCATGGCCCCTGCATGACGGAGAGCACCATGAGAACACGCACGATTCTCGCCACCGCGGTCATGATGGCCGCCTTTGGCGCCTGGGCAAAGCAGCCGGTCGACACTGGCCACGGTGGCGCCGTCGCCACCATCTCGCATGCGGCCAGCCACGCCGCGATGGAGATCCTCGACGCCGGCGGCAACGCGATCGACGCAGCCGTGGCCGCCGCCGCCACCCTCGGCGTCACCGACCCCTTCAGCTGCGGCATCGGCGGCGGCGGCTTCATGCTGATCTATTCGGCCAGGGACCGCCGGGTGATCGCCATCGATCACCGCGAGGTTGCCCCCGCCAGCTTCCACCCCGGCGTGTTCCTGAACGCCGACGGCAGCGAGATGGACTGGAAGGCAACCGTGCCCAACGGCCTGTCGGTGGGCGTGCCCGGCACGGTGCGCGGCTGGCACGAGGCGCTGACGCGCTACGGCACGATGAGCTTCGAGCAGGTGCTGGCGCCGGCGATCCGCGTCGCCGAGGAAGGCTTCGAGGTCGGGCCCAACTTCCACCGCATCAACACCGCCAACGAAGCCAAGTTCGCGCGCTTCGCGACCGCCGCCGCGCTCTACCTGCAGGACGGCAAGGCGCTGCCGGTGGGCAGCCTGCATCGCAACCCCGAGCTGGCGCAGACCTACCGCGACATCGCCCGCGGCGGCGTGAAGGCCTTCTACGAGGGGCCGATCGCGGCGAGCATGGTGGCGGCGGTGAACCATCCGCCCGTCAATCCGGGCGTCGAGGTCATTCCCGGCAGCCTGACGATGGCCGACCTCAAGGACTACGAGGCGCGGCTACGCCAGCCGATCCGCTCGACCTACCGCGGCTACGAGATCCTCGGCATGCCCACGCCCTCGAGCGGCGGCATCGCCATCGCCCAGGCCCTGAACATCATGGAAAGCTTCGACCTCAGCGGCAAGTCGCGCGCCGAGATCGAGCACCTGTACCTGGAAGCCTCACGCCTCGCCTTCGCCGACCGCAATGCCTATGTGGCCGACGAGGCCTTCACCGACGTGCCCTTCGAGGGCTTGTTGTCCAAGGACTACGCACGCGAGCGCGCCCGCCTGATCAATGCCGCGGCCGCACCCGGCAAGGTGGCACAAGGGGACCCCTACGCCTTCCAGAACGACCTGTCGGTGCCGCTGCGCCCGACACCGCGGCCGCTGGCGCAGGAGTCGATGCACACCACCCATCTGGCGGTGTCGGACCGTGAGGGCAACGTCGTCGCCTACACCTTCACCATCGAGGACTGGGGCGGCAGCGGCATCGTCGTGCCCGGGCGCGGCTTCCTGCTCAACAACGAGCTCACCGACTTCGACTTCAGCGGCCCCCACCCCAATCTGCCCGAAGCCTTCAAGCGCCCGCGCTCGAGCATGAGCCCGACCATCGTGTTGAAGGACGGCGCACCCGCCTTCACCATCGGCTCGCCGGGCGGCTCCACCATCATCACCACCGCGCTGCAGACCATCGTCAACCACATCGACCTCGGCATGAGCCTGGCCGATGCGCTCGCCGCCCCGCGCATGAGCCAGCGCAACGGCGACACCACCCTGGTCGAGACCCTGCTGCAGTTCCCCGGCAGCGAACAGGCCAAGGCGCTCGAGGCGATGGGCCATCAATGGCGTGAAACCGACCAGATCGGCGCCGCCAACGGCATCCGCTTCAATACCGACGGCACCGTCACCGCGGTCAGCGAACCGCTGCGCCATGGCGGCGGCAGCGCGATCGTGCAGAAGCAGTAGGCCTACAGCAGCGCACTCGCCTCGTCCGCGCCGATCCACAGCGCGGTCGCGGCGAGCAGCGCCGCCATCGTGTAGTTGAAGACCATCAGCGCGGCCGGCTGCTGCAGCCAGGTCCGCAGGCGCGCACCGGCGACGGCCCACACGGTGATGCAGGGCAGGTTGACCGACATGCACAGCAGCGCCAGCCCGGCGGCCGTCATCCAGTCGGCGTCGCGCGGCAGGAACAGGATGGCGACGTTGAGCACCATCATCCACGCCTTCGGGTTCACCCACTGGAACAGCGCCGCGGCGACGAAGCCGAGCGGCTCGACCCGCCCGCCACGCCCGGGCTGGCCGGCGCGCGCCTGGCGCAGCGCCAGCCACAGCAGATAGGCGCAACCCACCACCACCAGCGGCAGGCGCAGGGCGTCGAGCCAGGCCATCACCCAGGCCAGGCCACTGGCGACGATCAGCACCTGCACGCTGTTGCCGACGCTGACGCCGAGCAGGTGCGGCAGCGTGCGGCGGAAGCCGAAATTGACACCGGATGCAGCGAGCATGATGTTGTTGGGCCCCGGCGTCACGGACATCGTGGCGACGTAGGTCATCAGCGGCAGGTCGATCATGGCGTTCTCCTCGAGGGGCTTCGGGAGATCACTATACGAAGCGCGGCACAAAGGTTACAGATCCAGATAAGCAGTTTTATACTGGTCACAGTTAGATTTACCAACCAGCTGTAACCATCCAAGGACGCGCCCACTGTGCCCCCTGTTGCGACCCCGACCCCCCAAAGCGCCCCGCTCTACCAGGCGCTGACCGAAGAACTGCGCGAAGCGATCCGCGACGGGCGGCTGGTCGCCGGTGCCCGCCTGCCCTCGGTGCGCGAGGCGGCGACCAGCCGCGGCATCAGCATCAACACGGTGCTGGCCGCCTACCGCCAGCTCGAGGCCCAGGGCCTGGTCGACGCGCGCCCGCAGTCCGGCTACTTCGTGCGCTCGCAGCTCGCCGTGCCGCCGGCGCCGCAGGCGGCCGACACCGAGCCGAGCTCGGCGATCGCCGCCGAGAGCACGGTGCTGAGCCGCATCACCAGCGTGCTCGCCGCTCAGTCCCGGCCCGACACCATCGACCTGTCGCTCGCCTGCCCCAAGGGCAGCGACTTCTATCCTGGCGAGAAGCTCGGCCGCATCGTCGCCGAGCTCACCCGCCGCCACCCCGAGCTGCTCACCGACTATTCGCTGCCGCCCGGCCCGCTGCTGCTGCGCCGCGAGATCTGCCGCCACGCCACCGAGCTCGGCATGCAGCTGCAGCCCGACGCCATCCTGCTCACCAACGGCTGCATGGAGGCCCTGCAACTGGCGCTGCGCGCCACCACCCAGGCCGGCGACACGGTGGGCCTGGAGTCGCCGACCTATTTCAACCTGATCCCGCTGCTCGACCGCCTCGGCCTGAAGGCGATCGAGATCCCTACCCATCCGGAGGGCGGCCTGTCGCTCGATGCGCTCGAGCTATTGCTGTCGGAAGACCGGCTGCAGGTGGTGGTGACCATGCCCACCGTGCACAATCCGCTGGGCACCAGCATGAGCCCGGCCAACAAGCGCCGGCTGGCCAACCTGGCACGCAGCTACAAGGTGCCGGTGATCGAGGATGCGCTCTACGCCGAGCTGCAGTTCAGCACGCCGCTGCAGCCGACCGCGAAGGCCTTCGACCGCGACGGCTGGATCATCGTGTGCGCGTCCTACACCAAGACGCTGGCGCCCGGCATGCGCGTGGGCTGGATGGAGGGCGGACGCTTCGGCCGCGAGCTGGCCGAGCTCAAGTTCTGCTCGTCGGTGGCGCAGCCCGCCCTGCTCGGCGAGGCCATCGGGCGTTTCCTCGAGAGCGGCGGCTACGCCCAGCACATCCGCCGCCTGCGCCGCACCTATGCGGCGCAGACCGAGCGCCTGCGCGGCCTGATCCACGACGCCTTCCCGCCCGGCACGCGCGCCACCCAGCCCAGCGGCGGCTTTCTGGTGTGGGTGGAGCTGCCCGAGGGCTGCGACACCAACCGCCTGTTCGACCTCGCCCTGCGCCGCGGCATCGGCATGACGCCCGGCAAGCTCTACTCGCCCTCGGGCCGCTACACCCGCCACCTGCGCCTGTCGGGCTGCTACCCCTTCAGCGACCGTCACGTGCATGCGCTGATGACGCTGGGGGAACTGGCGGGGGCGCAGCTGCGCTGAGCGCCCGTCATACCGTGTGACGTCACCCAGTCCGCGACGAAACCCCTTCCATCAAGAGCTCGAGGAAGGCGTTGGCCGCCGGCGAGAGGGTGGCGTTATGGCGTCGGATCAGTGCAACCTTGCGCTTCACCACCGGCCCGGTGAGCGGGATGCGGCAGACGCCCGGCCGCGCGCCCTCTTCCAGGGTGGACGCCGGAAGGATCGCGGTACCAACACCCGCCGCAACAAGGCTGACCGCCGTCGCGTGATGCTGGACCTCATAGGCGCCATTCAGGCTGATCCCGCGCTTGGCGAGTTGGTAGTCCATGAAGATGCGGGTCGCCGTCATGCTGCTCACCACGATCAGCTCCGCCTCGCGCATGTCCGCCCAGGTCACCGCCGTCCGGCGGCTCAATGGATGTTCCTCGCGACAGAAGAACATGAGCGGCTCTTCGAACAAGAGGGCCTCAACCAGATCCGGATGGCGATCCGTCGGGATGCCGATGCCGAGCTCGGCTTGCCCATGACGCACCGCATCGCGGACCTCGAATGCGCTCGTATCGATGAGCCGGATACGGTTCCCCGGGTGCAGCTTCGCGTAACGGCGGATGGCCTCGGGCAACACGTGTGAGGCCATCGACGGCACGCAGGCGAGCGTGAAGCTGCCCCGGCCATGCTTGGACATGTCCTTCAGGCGTCCCACGGCAATGGTCATCTCCCCCACGATCGCCTTTGCCTGGGGCAGAAAATCCCGCCCCACCGGGGTCAGCTCGACGTAGCGTGTCGTGCGGTCGAGCAGCCTCAGCCCCAGGTACGACTCCAGCTTCTGCAGCCGCCGGGTGAGCGCGGTCTGGGTCACGTGCAGGTGTTCGGCCGCTTTGCTGAATCCACCGAGCTCGGCAATCACGACAAAGGCCTGGATGCCGTCGAAGTCGATTTTCACGAACCACCTCCCTCATGCGCGCTTACTCGATGACTTGAACCATTATGCCTGTACTGCAATAAACAGGTCATTTATTGCATTTCTTTCAGACCACCAGGATGACTACCATTGCCTCACACAACAAACACCCATGCAACAAGGAGACAGGTAGTGAATGACATTCCGTGCGTCCTGATGCGTGGCGGCTCCTCCAAGGGTCTGTTCTTCCTCGCCCAGGACCTCCCTACCGATACGACCATGCGCGACCGGCTTCTGCTGGCGGCGATGGGCTCGCCCGACCTGCGTCAGATCGACGGCATGGGCGGCGGCAATGACCTCAGCAGCAAGGTCGTCATCGTCGCACCGTCGCGCTCACCGCTGGCAGACGTCGAGTACCTTTTTGCGCAGGTATCGGTGGCGCGCGGCATGGTCGAGGCACTGTCGAACAGTGGCAACATGCTCGCGGCGGTCGGCCCCTTCGCCCTCGAGCATGGATTGGTCCGCGCTTCGCATCCGAGCACGACCGTTCGCATCCTCAACATCAACAGCAACAAGCTGGTCGAGGCGACGATCCAGACCCCCCACGGCCGGGTGAATTACAGCGGAGACTTCCAGCTCGACGGCGTTCCCGGCTCGAGCGCACCGATCCGGCTTCGATTCCTCGAGCCGGCCGGCGCCAAGACCGGGAAGCTGCTGCCAACCGGCAGGGCGCGCGACCTCATCGACGGCGTGCAGGTGAGCTGCATCGACTTTGCCATTCCGATCGTGTTCGTGCCGGCTGCAGCGCTTGGCAAGTCCGGGCGCGAGACGCCGCAGGAACTCGATCAGGACAAGGCACTGCTGGAGCGGCTCGAGGCCATTCGATTGGCTGCGGCGCGCCTGATGGGACTGGACGAGGCGCCCGACCAAGGCATCCCGAAGATTGCGCTGATCTCGAGCCCGCGTCAGGGCGGCACGATCACCTCTCGCTACTTCGTTCCCGCCAGTTGTCATCCGGCGCACGCCGCATCGGGCGCCCTCGCACTCGCCGCCGCTTGCCACACCACCGACACGGTCGCCGAGGAGCTCGCCGAGCTCGATATCGACGACCCCTGCAGCGTGGTCATCGAGCACCCGAGTGGAACCATGCACTGCCGGCTCGAACTCGCCATCGACCCGATACGCGCCACCGCCCGGATCAGCGGTGGGGCGCTGGTGACCTCGGCCCGCCCCCTGCTGAGTGGCTCGGTATCCGTCGCGAATGCCCCTAACTCGAGCGCCCCCGGCCCGGGCTCGGCCGCCAGGTCCAATCCACTACAACGCCGCGCGTTCTGACAGCCCGATTTCATCTACAGCATAGGAGAAAGAACCGATGAGCCTGGCCCGCCCACCCACGGGGCCGCCGACCGGCCCGCCAGGATTGACGCCCAGCGCATCAGATTCAGCACGACACACCGGCACCAACTAACTTGGCATCACGAGGAGACATCATGACCATCAGAAAAATGCTCGGCCGCAGCCACTTCATCGGCCTCTCGGTTGCGCTCGCCACCGCCACAGCAGCGGCTTCCACCCCGGTTCGGGCGGAGACGCCGGATTTCAGCAAGAAGACCATCGAGTTCATCGTACCCTTCGGCGTGGGCGGAGGCTCCGACACCTGGGCGCGCTTCAACGCACCGTTTCTTGGAAAGTACCTGCCGGGTAACCCCACCGTGGTCGTCAAGAACCTCCCGGGTGGCGGCTCGATCACCGGCGCCAATCAATTCGCTGCACGCGCCAAGGCGGACGGGCTGAGCCTGCTCGGCACCTCAGCGTCAACCCAGTTCCCCTATCTGCTCAGCGACCCGCGGGTGAGGTTCGAGTACAAGGACTGGCAGGTGGTCCTGGCTGCACCCACCGGCGGCGTGATCTACATCAACACCAACCTGGGCGTGAAGTCGCTCGCCGACCTCGGCTAGCTCAAGGGGCAACGCCTGGTGTACGGCAGCCAGGGCGCGACCACGCTGGACCTCGTCCCCCTCCTCGCCTTCCGTCTGCTCGGTCTTGACGTCCATCATGTCTTCGGCATGAAGAGCCGAGGAGAAGGCCGGCTCGCCTTCGAGCGCGGCGAGGCCAACATCGACTTCCAGACGACCTCTGCCTATTTGAAGAGCTCACTGGGCATGGTGCATGAGGGCAAGGCGATCCCGCTCTTCACCATGGGCATGCTCGACGACGCCGGCAACCTTGTCCGCGACGCCTACTTTCCGGATCTGCCCCATGTGGGCGAAGCCATCGAGATCGTTACCGGAAAGCCGCCCGCCGGCATCGAGTGGGAAGCCTTCAGGGCCCTGCTGATTGCCGGGTTCCCGGCACAGAAGCTGATGGTGCTGCCCAAGGCCACGCCGCAGCCGATCGTCGAGGCCTACAGGGCCGCGGTGCGGCAGATGCGGCTGGACCCCGACTACCAGGCAAGCAAGGACGACGCCCTGGGCGGCTATGAGCAAGTCACCGACGGCGTCGCCGAGGCCTTGTTCGCTGCCGGCACGACGATCGCTCCTGAGGCAAGGGACTGGGTGAGGGCCATCCTCGAGAAAGACTACAACGCCCGCTTTTAAGGCAAGTCCCAACGGCATCGAGGGTCGGCGTTCGCGTTCTGCGCAACACGAACGCCGCCCTTGGCCGGCTCACACCTGAGCCCGGCCGCTCGACGGCCAAACAAAATGGAGTTTCAAATGCTTGAAGCCATGCAAAGCGCCCTGGTGGGTCTGCTCGCGGTCGAGCACTTCGCGTTCATGCTGCTGGGCATCGTCGTCGGCCTGTGCGTCGGCATCCTGCCCGGCCTGGGCGGCATCGCCGGCATGTCACTATTGATGCCCTTCATCTACGGCATGGACCCCGTGTCGGCCCTGGCGATGCTGGTGGGGATGGTTGCCGTCATTCCGACCGGCGACACCTTCACCTCGGTCCTGATGGGCATTCCCGGCTCGAGCGCCAGCCAGGCGACCGTGCTCGACGGCTTTCCGCTCGCCAAGAAGGGCCAGGCGGCACGGGCCCTGAGCGCCGCCTTCTCCGCCTCGCTGCTGGGCGGCGTATTCGGCGCAATCATGCTCACCGGCTTTGTCGTCGTCGCCAAGCCACTGATCCTGTCATTCACCACCGCCGAACTGTTCATGTTCGCGCTGCTCGGACTGTCGGTGGTGGGCGTGCTGGCCGGGCAGTCCATCGTGCGCGGGGTCGTCGCCTGCGGCCTGGGCCTGATGGTCGGCGCCATCGGTGCGGCGCCCGCCACCGGCGAGAGCCGCTTCGACCTCGGCCTGGAGTACCTGCAGGACGGCATTCCGCTGGTCATCGTCGGCCTCGGTCTGTTCGCAATCCCCGAGATCGCCGAGTTGATCCGTCGCTCCCGCCCCATCGCTTCGCCCGGCGGACTCGGCTCCGGCTGGCTGCAGGGGGTCAGGGACACGTTCAGAAACTGGTTCCTCGCCCTGCGCTGCTCGGCCCTGGGCACGTTCATCGGCGCCATCCCCGGTCTTGGCGGCGGTGTCGTGGACTGGATCGCCTATGGGCATGCGGCGCAGACGACGAAAGACCCCTCCGGCTTCGGCAAGGGCGAGATCCGGGGCGTCATCGCGCCGGAATCGGCCAACAACGCCCTCCAGGGCGGTGCGCTGATGCCGACGCTGCTGTTCGGCATCCCGGGCTCGGGGAGCATGGCGGTCTTCCTCGGCGGCATGGTGCTGCTGGGCATGCAGCCCGGTCCGTCGATGGTCACCGGCGACCTCAGCCTGACCTACACCATTGCGTGGACGCTGGCGTTCTCCAGCATCATCGGCGCAGTCATCTGCTTCTTCCTCGCGGTGCCGATCGCCCGTCTGACCTTCGTCCCGTTCAACCTGATCGCGCCCTTCATGATCATGGTCATCTGCTTCGCGGCCTTCCAGGCCCGGCGCGACCTGACCGACCTGCTCGTGCTCTTCGCGATCGGCATCGTCGGCATCTTCCTGCGTCGCTTCGGCTGGCCGCGGCCGGCCTTCCTGATCGGCTTCGTGCTGTCCAGCCAGGTCGAGAACTATCTCTACCAGGCCCTTCAGTTCTATGGCTGGAGCTTCGTTCAGCGCCCCGGCGTGCTGATCATTGGCGCCCTCGCCATTGTGTCGACACTGATGGCACTGCGCAGTCGCGTCTCGGAAGAGGGCGCGGTGGAGAAGAGCGCGCGCGGCGAGGAGCTCCAGCAGCCAGCGCTCGGTGGTGGGTCCGCAGCTGAGCGTCGTCCGCAGATCGTGTTCGCCGTGCTGCTGCTGGCAACCTTCATCTACGGCGTACTGAACAGTGCCCCCTTGTCCTTCCTCGGCTCGGTATTCCCCTTCTACACGGCTGCGCTGATGGTCGGCTTCACCGCCTACATCGTGATGATGCTGTCAGTCGGACGGACCGGGCACTCGGCGCACTTCGACCAGGAGTTGGCGGCGCGCGCACAGGGAACACACGACGGCACCAGCATCTGGCCATCGGTCGGGTGGTTCGTGATGCTCTTCGGGATGACGGCATTGGTCGGTTTCATCATCGCGGTCAGCATCTTCATCACCACCTTCCTGCTTGCCCGCACACGGCTCGGACTCGTGCGCAGCCTGATCTACACCGCGCTGTCGGTCGGCTTCATGAGCATCCTGGGCCACTTCCTGACCCTGGATTTTCCGGCCGGCCTGCTGCAGCACTACATCGAGCTTCCGTGGCCGCTGAAGTAGCCCCCTGCGGCCACGGCTGAGATCGAGGCCCACGCCCTTACCCACACGACCCGCCTCCACCCCGTCCCCTTCACCGCAAGGGGGACGGCGGAGCAAGTCGTCCGTCTTCCCCCAACGCACTTGCGAGGAAACAACACATGAATCTCAAGGACTGGATCGGCCGCTCGGAGGAGGTCTCCGACATCGCCACCGCCACCCCCTATGCCGCCCTGTCGGCGACCTTCGATCGTCCCGCCGAACGCCCCCCTGTCGGCACGCCGCTGCCGGCCCTGTGGCACTGGCTGTACTTCCTGCCGCTGCATCGCCAGTCGGAGATCGGCGCCGACGGCCACGCCAAGCGCGGCGGCTTCCTGCCCCCGGTGCCGCTGCCGCGGCGGATGTGGGCCGGCAGCCAGTTCGAGTTCCACAAGCCGCTCGCGATCGGCGACGCGATGACGCGCACCTCGACCATCCACGACGTCACCGAGAAGTCCGGCCGCACCGGCCCGCTGGTGTTCGTCAAGGTGCGCCACGAGGTGCGCCGCGCTGGCGAAGCCGACATCGCACTCACCGAGTTCCACGACATCGTCTATCGCGAAGCGCCCACGCCCGATGACGTTGCGCCACCGCCCACGGCGGCCCCGGCCAGCGCGACCTGGGAGAAGCGATGGATACCCGACGACGTGCTGCTGTTCCGCTACTCGGCGCTGACCTTCAACGGCCACCGCATCCACTACGACCGCAAGTATGTAACGGAGGTGGAGGGCTATCCCGGCTTGGTGGTGCACGGGCCCATGATCGCGACCCTCCTGCTGGACCTGTTGCGCCACCAGATGCCGGATGCCGAAGTCGTGCGCTACGCGTTTCGCGCCGTGCGACCGGTGTTCGACATCAACCACTTCTTCGTCTGCGGCGAGCCGCAGGCCGACGGTAAGACCATCCGCCTGTGGGCGAAGGATCACGAGGGCTGGCTGACGATGGAAGCCACCGCGGTGATCAAGTGAGGAGCACGCAATGAGACCCCTGGAAGGCATCACCGTCGTCACCCTCGAGCACGCCATCGCCGCACCCTTCGCCACCCGCCAGCTGGCGGACCTTGGCGCCCGCGTGATCAAGGTCGAGCGCCCGGGCGTGGGCGACTTCGCCCGCGGCTACGACGAGCGCGTGCGCGGCCTGGCCTCGCACTTCGTGTGGACCAACCGCTCGAAGGAAAGCCTGACGCTCGACGTCAAGGACCCGGAAGCGCAGATCATCCTCAAGCGCCTGATCGTCAAGGAAGCCGACGTCGTGGTGCAGAACCTCGCCCCTGGTGCCGCGGCCCGGCTCGGCCTGTCGTATGCGGCGCTGTCGGCGCTCAAGCCGGAGATCATCGTGTGCGACATCTCCGGCTACGGCAGCGATGGCCCCTATCGCGACAAGAAGGCCTACGACCTGCTGATCCAGAGCGAGTCCGGCTTCCTGTCGGTGACCGGCACCGAGGACGAACCGTCGAAGGCGGGGCCGTCGATCGCCGACATCTCCGCCGGCATGTACGCCTACAGCAACATCCTGGCGGCGCTGCTGCAGCGCCAGAAGACCGGCCGCGGCCAGCACCTCGACATCTCGATGCTCGAGAGCCTCGTCGAGTGGACCACCTATCCGCTCTACTACGCCTTCGACGGCGCGCCTCCGCCGCGCCGCACCGGCGCCAGCCACGCGACCATCTATCCCTATGGCCCGTTCCCGGCCGGGGACGGCAAGGTCGTGATGCTCGGCCTGCAGAACGAGCGCGAATGGGCGGCGTTCTGCGACAAGGTCCTGCTGCAGCCTGCGCTGGCGAAGGAAGCGCGCTTCTCCAGCAATTCGAAGCGCAGCGCGGCACGCGACGAACTGCGCCGGCTCATCGTCGAGGCCTTTGCCGAACTCACCGCCGAGCAGGTCATCGAGCGCCTCGAGAGCGCCCAGATCGCCAATGCCCACGTCAACGACATGCATGCAGTCTGGGCTCACCCCCAGCTCCAGGCGCGCAAGCGCTGGCGCGAAGTGGGTACGGCGGTGGGCCCGATCCCGGCCCTGCTGCCGCCGGGCTCGTGGGAGGAGTGCGAGCCGCGCATGGATCCGGTGCCGGCGCTGGGCGAGCACAGCGCCGCGATCCTCGCCAGCCTGGGCTATCCGGCCGACCGCATCGCCGAGCTCAAGCATGCCGGCGTCATCTGATCCGTCTGGAGATCCACCATGCAGATGCCAATCACCTATCTCTTCGTGCCGGGCAACCGGCCCGAACGCTTCGACAAGGCGCTTGCCGCCGGGGCGGATGCGATCGTCCTCGACCTCGAGGATGCGGTCAGCCCCGCCGACAAGGCCCGCGCCCGCGACGCGATCGCCGACTGGTTCGCACTTCATGCCGAGCAGGCGCAGCGGATCGTCGTGCGCATCAACGATGCGCAGTCGCCCTGGTTCGCCGACGATCTCGCCTTGCTCAAGTCCACCGCCATCGGCCAGGTCATGCTGCCGAAGACCGAGTGGCAGGCGCAGGTCGATCAGGTGCGGGGCGCCGTGGATCGACGTGCGCGGGTCCTGCCGCTGATCGAGACCGCACGCGGGGTATGCAAGGTCGACGAGATCGCGGCCGCCGACGGCGTGCTGCGGCTGGTCTTCGGCACGCTCGACTACGGCGTCGACCTCGCGTTGTCGGGTGACGACGCCGGCCTGATCTACCCCGCCAGCCGGATCGCGATCGCCTCGCGCTGCGCGGAGCTGGCCAGCCCGGTCGCCGGCGTCACCCCGGCGATCGACGACGAGGCCCGCATCCGCGCCGACCTCGCCTTTGCACGCGCCTTCGGCTTCGGCGCCAAGCTGTGCATCCATCCGAAGCAGGTGGCGGTGATCCACGCCGCATTGCAGCCGACGCCGGCAGAGCGTGCCTGGGCCGAGCGCGTGCTGGCAGCCGCCGCATGCGCCGACGGTGCCGCGCAAGTCGACGGAAAGATGATCGACCGACCGGTGGTGCTCAGGGCCGAGGCCATCCTCGCACGCTGCGCCGCCGGCACGGCGACCTGACCCCGCAGCCACGACGAATACCACTCATACAACTCAATCAGGAGCATCCATCATGGGCGCCAGCATCATCGACTCCAGCATCTTCGGCAACATCTTCAGCACCGACGCGATGCGCGCGGTGTGGTCCGACCGCAACCGCACCGAGAAGTACCTCGACATCGAGCGCGCGCTGGCCGTCGTCCAGGGCCGGCTCGGCATCATCCCGCAGGAAGCGGCCGACGAGATCGTGCGCAACTGCGACATCGACAAGATCGACATGGACAAGCTGCGCGCGCAGACCGAGCGCATCGGCTACCCGGTGCTCGGCGTGGTGTCGCAGCTCAACGCGCTCTGCCGCGACAAGCTCGGCGAGTACTGCCACTGGGGCGCGACCACCCAGGACATCACCGACACCGCCACCGTGATGCAGATCCGCGAGGGCCTGGAGATCATCGACGTTGAGCTGGCGGCGATCTCCGCCGCCCTGGTCGAGCTGTCGCGGCGTTACCGCGACACCCCGGTGATCGGGCGCAGCAACCTGCAGCAGGCGATCCCGGTCACCTTCGGCTTCAAGACTGCCTCCATTCTGGCCGGTATCGAGCGTCACCGCGAACGCCTCGCTCAACTTCGGCCGCGCGTGCTGATGGGCGAGTTCGGCGGCGCTTGCGGCACCCTGGCCTCGATCGAGAAAGGCGCGATGGAAACGCAGGCCGGGTTGATGGCCGAACTCGGCCTGGCCCAGCCCGATATCGCCTGGCACACGGTGCGCGACACCATCGCCGAGGTCGGTGCCTTCCTCGGCCTGGTCGGCGGGTCGCTGGGCAAGATCGCGATGGACGTCAAGCTGATGATGCAGCACGAGGTGGCCGAGGTGTACGAACCCTTCGCCCCCGGCCGCGGCTCCAGCAGCACGATGCCGCAGAAGCGCAATCCGATCTCGAGCTGCTACATCCACGCTGCCGTGTCGGTGGTGCGTCAGCATGCCGCCGCGTTGATGGACGCGATGATCGCCGATCACGAACGCTCCACCGGCCCGTGGGAGATCGAGTGGATCGCCTTGCCGGAGGCCTTCTGCCTGCTCGCCGGCGCGCTGAAGCAGACCCGCTTCGTCCTCGAAGGGCTGGAAGTCGATGCGGGCAACATGCGTCGCAACATCGACCTGACCAAGGGTCTGGTGATGTCCGAGGCGGTGATGATGGGCCTCGGCCCCTATATCGGCCGCGAGTATGCGCACGATCTCGTCTATGACCTGTGCCGCGAGGCGATCGACACCAACCGCCCGCTGCTCGACATCCTTGCCGAACACCCGGAGATCAACGTGCATCTCGATCGTGCTGCACTGGCACGGCTGTGTGACCCGGCCAACTACCTCGGCCAGGCCGGGGTGATGGTGGACAAGGTGTTGGAGCGCGCGGCAGGAGGCCGGCGATGACGGCCACAAGCGGGATCGTCCCGCAGTGGGTCGAGCACCTGCAGCTCGACTGCCCCGTCCCGTGCGGAGCGCTCACCGCCGAGCGCGACGCGGACCGGGCTGCACCTCGCGGCGCGCCGGCGCCGCGGCCGGCTGAGGCGACCGATGAGCTGGATCAGGTAGCGGTTCTGAGCAGCAACTGAACCTGCGCCGCAGGCTGCACCGGGTTGGCCGTCGCCCATCGCTTGTGCAGCCTCGCAGGCGCACAAGCAAGGAGCGGGCAATGGAACTGAGGCAGCTGCGTTATCTGGTGCGGACGATCGAGCTTGGCAGCATCAGCCAGGCGGCCCTTGATCTGGGCATTGCCCAGTCCGCGATCAGTCTGCAGATCCAGCGCCTGGAGGGCGAGTTGTCAACCCGGCTGCTGCAGCGGACCGCCACCGGGGTGATTCCCACCGACGCCGGACTGGCCTTCCTGTCGCATGCTCAGCTCGCGCTGCGCCATGCCGAAGGCGCGGCAACGGCGGCGCGGCAGTCGCGGTTGTCGGGCCAGGTCAGTGTCGGCCTCGCGCCGACGACCGCGGGTGTTCTGGGCTTTGCACTGATCGAGGCGATGCGTCACGAGTACCCGGACATCCGAATCCACCTGGTTGAGGGCCTGTCGGGGCATCTGGGCGAGATGCTCAACGCCCGCGAGCTCGATCTCGCGGTGCTGTTCGATATCGACCAGGCGCGGCGCTGGAGCATCCAGCCGCTGGTGGACGAGCGATTGTTCTTTGTCTGCTCGACGGACGGCCTGCCGCGTGCACTGCCGACCCGTTTCACCGAACTCGGCGAAACGCCGCTGGTTCTGCCGACCCATCGCCATGGTCTGCGCCGGGTCATCGACGCTGCATTCAAGGCACTCGACCTGCGTCCGACGGTGATCGCCGAGGTCGATTCCCTCAGCGTGCTGATGCACATGGTGGCGCGTGGCATGGCGGGCAGTATCCAGCCTTGGGCTGCGCTGGGGCGCGAACGGGAGATCGAGCAGACCCTGCGATGGGCCGAGATTGAGGATGAGGGCGCCGCGCGTCGCAACCTGCTGTGCAGCTTATCCGAGGATGAGTTGTCGCCGGCCGCAATGGCGACCCGGGCACTGCTTCGCCGAGTGGTTCAGCGCCTGATCGCGGACGGCAGCTGGCGGGGCGTGAAGACGCGCCATCTCGATTCGAGATCGGTCGATCTCGGTTCAGCTTAGGGCCGCGTGGGGGTGCTCAGCGATAGTCGAGCCATGGCGGTAAGGCACAAGGACGAACAAGCAGCAGCTTTGCCCGTGATCAGGATTGCCCTCGAAGGGAGCCAGGAAAGTGAAGCATGAACAAACCAGTACGGTCGATGTGCTCGTGATCGGCGGCGGCAACGCGGCCCTGTGCGCCGCCCTGGTGGCGCGGGAGTCGGGCGCCTCGGTACTGTTGCTCGAAGCCGCGCCGCGTGCATGGCGTGGTGGCAACTCCAGCCACACACGCAACCTGCGCTGCATGCACGATGCGCCGCAGGACGTCCTCACGGACGCCTATCCCGAGGAGGAGTTCTGGGAGGATCTCAAGAAGGTCACGGGCGGCATCACCGACGAGAAGCTTGCCCGTCTCGCGATCCGTGAATCCTCCCGCTGTCGCGACTGGATGCGCAAGCACGGCGTGCATTTCCAGCCCTCCCTGTCGGGCACTCTGCATTTGTCGCGCACCAACGCCTTCTTCATGGGCGGCGGCAAGGCACTCGTCAATGCCTATTACCGTAGCGCCGAGGCGCTTGGCGTGCGCATCCGCTACGAAGCACCCGTCGACCGCCTTGAGCTTGAGGATGGGGAATTTCGCGCAGCCTGGGTAGGCGGCGAGCGGATCGCCGCGCATGCCTGCGTGCTGGCCGCGGGCGGCTTCGAGTCGAACCGCGAATGGCTTCGCGAGGCATGGGGCCAGAACGCCGATGGCGAATGGCCGGCCGACAACTTCGCGATCCGTGGCACCCGCTTCAATCGTGGCGTGCTGCTCAAGTTCATGATGGAGGCGGGCGCCGACATGGTCGGCGATCCCTCCCAGTCGCACTGCGTCGCGGTCGATGCACGCGCTCCGCTCTACGATGGCGGCATCTGCACACGGATCGACTGCGTGTCGCTGGGCATCGTGGTGAACAGGGATGCCCAACGCTTTTACGATGAAGGCGAGGATTTCTGGCCGAAGCGCTACGCGATCTGGGGGCGGCTGGTGGCGCAGCAGCCGGGCCAGGTCGGCTACTCGATCATCGATGCCAAGGCCAGCGGCCGCTTCATGCCCCCGGTCTTCCCAGGGGCGCAGGCCGACAGCTTTGAGGGACTCGCACGCCAGCTCGGCCTCGACGAGACCGCCCTCGTGCGCACCGTGCGCGAATACAACGGCGCCTGCCGGGTCGGCCGTTTCGACCATACCGTGCTCGACGACTGCCATACCGAAGGTCTCGCACCGGCCAAGACCCACTGGGCCTTGCCGATCGACACCCCGCCCTTCCGCGGCTATGCGCTCAAACCCGGCATCACCTTCACCTATCTCGGTCTGCGAGTGAACGAGCAGGCGGCGGTTCATTTCGCCGGGGTGCCGAGCCGCAACCTCTTCGTCGCCGGCGAGATGATGGCCGGCAATGTGCTCGGCAAGGGCTATACCGCCGGGGTCGGAATGACCATCGGCACCGCATTCGGCCGTATCGCTGGCGCCCACGCCGCCGCCGCGGCCTTGCAGCAGGGAGTTCGCCATGTCGCCGCTTGAGATCCTGGCCCGGGAGGCCGCCGACCTGGCCGAAGGGCGTGTGCGGCCGCTGGCGCCGAAGCCGACGGCCGACAGCGAGGCCGAAGTCGACCGCATCATGACGATCTGCAACGCCTGCCGCTACTGCGAAGGCTTCTGTGCAGTGTTCCCGGCGATGACGAGGCGGCTCGAGTTCGGCACCGCCGACATCCACTACCTGGCCAACCTGTGCCACAACTGCGGCGCCTGCCTGCATGCCTGCCAGTACGCGCCGCCGCACGAGTTCGCGGTCAACGTGCCGCAGGCGATGGCGCGGGTGCGCGCGCGGACCTACTCGGATTACGCCTGGCCGTCCGGCTTCGGCGCGCTCTACCGTAACAACGGCCTGACCGTGGCATTGGCGCTCGCCGGCGGACTGGCGCTGTTCCTCGTGCTGGCACTGGTAATGCAGGGCAGCCTGTTCCATGAGCCGGTCGCGGGCGACTTCTACTCGATCTTCCCGCACAACCTGCTGGTTTCGATGTTCGCGCCGGTGTTCCTGATCGCAGTGCTGGCGCTTGGCATCGGCGTGGCGCGCTTCTGGCGCGAAATCTCGCCTGGCGAGGCCGGCCTGGTGAGCAGCGCGGCAGTCGCCGAAACCACCAATGACGTGCTGCGGCTGAAATACCTCGACGGTGGCCACGGCGGCGGCTGCCCCAATGCGGACGACGCCAATACCCTGTTGCGCCGGCGTTTCCACCACCTGAGCTTCTACGGCTTCATGCTGTGCTTCGCCGCCACCAGCGTGGCCACGCTCTACCACTACGCACTTGGCTGGGAGGCGCCGTACGCGATGACCAGCCTGCCGGTGGTGCTCGGCACCGTGGGCGGCATCGGTCTCCTGATCGGCCCTGCCGGGCTGTTCTGGCTCAACCTCAAGCGCCACCCGGCGCACGGCGACGCCGCGCAGAAGCCGATGGACCGCGGCTTCATCGCCTTGCTCTTTCTCACCAGCCTGAGTGGCCTGGCCCTGCTCGCCGGGCGCGATGGCAGCGCGATGGGGCTCTTGCTTGCGGTGCATCTCGGCGTGGTGATGGCGCTGTTCCTGACCATGCCCTACGGCAAGTTCGCTCACGGCTTCTATCGCAGTGCGGCGATGCTGAAGTGGGCGATCGAGAGGCGTCGCCCGAACCGCATGGGCATAGGAAGCGAATGATGGCGCGCACGGTCGACTCGCGCGTCAGGCGCCAGGGATGGCGGCGGAGGCACGCGCCAGTGCAGTCATGAAGATCACAGTGCTGGACGACGACCACGGCGTGGTCTGCAATCTTGCGGCGCTGAGCGTTCTCGAAGGCCTGCCGGTGACCCTGCAGGTGCATTCAAAGCGCATCGCAGACGAGACAGGGCTGATCGCCGCGCTGCGCGGCAGCGCTTGCGCAATCCTGGTCCGCGAGCGTACCCGGATCACCGTGCGCACCCTCGACGCCGTGCCCGAGCTGAAGCTGATCGTCGTGATCGGACACCGGGCTAGCCAGATCGACGTCGATGCCTGCCGCCGTCGCGGCATTGAGGTTCAGATTGCACGCGGCAACCCCGTCGTCGCAAGCGAGCTCACCTGGACCCTCATTCTGGCCGCCTCTCGGCGTCTCGTGCCGTTCACGGCACAGCGGCCAGGCGACCACGGGTGTCAACGCAGCCCGGCTCCGGGGGACGTGCGCCTGGGTCGCACGCTGCATGGCCGCACGCTCGGCGTCTGGGCGCTGGGGCGTGTCGGCGCACGCGTGGCGGCGATCGGCCAGGCCTTCGGCATGCAGGTGCTGATACATGGCGGCGAGCAGTCGCGGCGCGCCGCAAGAGCAGCCGGCTATCGCTTCATCGGCAACCGCCGCGCCTTCCTTGGTGCCGTCGACGTGCTGAGCCTGCACCTGCCGCCAAGACGCGAGACCCTGCATCTGATCGGCGAATCCGACCTGGCCGCAATGAGAGCGGACGCGCTACTGGTCAACACCAGTCACCCTGAGCTTCTGGCCCCCGGGGCCCTGCTCGCAGCCCTCGGCCGCGGACGTCCGGGTGCGGCGGCGCTCGACGTGCACGAGGACGAACCGGCGACCGTCGCCGCCTACCGCGGCCACCCGGCGATCCTGTTCCCTCCGCAGTCAGAGCGAGTGAATGCGGACCACTACGAGGCCAGCTTCCGCGAGGCCTTCGGCCATGTGCGGCTGTTCATTGAGGCTCAACTGCAGGACCGCAAGCGCCCACTGATCAACCTCGCCAGTTTATTGCCTGTTTCGCACTAATTCGCCACTTCTATTCATTTCCTGTCTCCGTCGCAAGCTTCCAGAATGCCGCCCGGACATTGAATTTGAAGGACGTGACCATGTTGAAGAGCATTCCCTGCACCCTGATGCGCGGCGGCACATCCAAGGGTCCCTATTTTCACGCCGCCGATCTTCCTGCGGACCCGGACGAACGCGACCGCGTCCTGCTGGCGGTGATGGGGTCGCCCCACGCACGCCAGATCGACGGCATCGGCGGCGGCGACACGCTGACCAGCAAGGTCGTCATTGTGAACACCTCGTCGCGGCCGGGTATCGACATCGAGTACCTGTTCGCCCAGGTGTCGGTGGAGACATCGACCGTGGACACCACGCCGAACTGCGGCAACATGCTCTCGGGCGTCGGCCCCTTCGCGCTCGAGAACGGACTGGTGCCGGCCATGGATCCGGTGACGACGCTGCGCATTCTCAACCTCAACACCGGCAAGGTGGTCGAGGCGGTGATCCAGACGCCGGGCGGCAAGGTCAGCTACGAAGGCAACGCGCGCATCGACGGCGTGCCGGGAAGTGGCGCACCCATCGTGCTGAACTTTCTCGATGCCGCGGGCGCAAAGACCGGCCGCCTGTTCCCGACCGGGCGACGATCGGACCTGGTCGACGGAGTCGAGGTGTCCTGTCTCGACTTCTCCACCCCGCTCGTCTTCGTCGCCGCGGCCGCGCTCGGAAAGACCGGCTATGAGAGCAAGCGCGAACTCGATGCCGATGACGGACTGAAATCACGGCTGGAGTCCATTCGCCTGCAGGTGGCGCTGATGGCGGGTCTCGGCGACGTTCGCGACAAGGTCCTTCCAAAGATCGCACTGGTTGCGCCGCCTCAGCACGACGGTGTCGTGGCGTCGCGCTACTTCACGCCATGGAAGTGCCATTCGGCCTACGCGGTCACCGGTGCGTTGTGCCTTGCCGCCGCGGCCAGCATGCCCGGTACGGTCGTCCACCGGCTGGCGCGTTTGAATCCCGGGGATCCCACCCTGGTGACCATCGAACAGCCCGCGGGGAAGCTCGACATCCGTATGCAGGCCGGCCCGACCTCCACGGCCGCCGACCCCGTCTTCGTCTCGGCAGGGCTCGTCCGAACCGCGAGAAGGCTCTTCCGCGGTGTGGTCCATGTTCCGCTCGTGGATCACGGCAGGGCGGCCTGAGCACGGCGTGCGAGATGACCGGGTGAGGTCGTCGGCAGGGTACGGACGCCCCCCTGCCGAGTTCCACTTTCGGGATTAATCGCCCCCAGTTTTGCATTTCCCGCATTTCAACGCGATCACCATACTCGAATCCGCGACGCAGCACGCGACCGCGCAAGTGATCGCGAAGCCCGCGCGCGCAAACCGTTCCCCCCACCGCAAAGGGGCGGAACCCGTCCATCAAGGAGGAGCAATGAAAACGAAACCGACTGCCAAGGCGCTGGCCGCGCTCGTCGCCAGCGCACTGATGCCGGCGCTGGCCCAGGCGGGCGAAGAAAGCCCGCACAAACTCGAACTGAAGGTCCGCGGCGTCCACTTCGACCGCAGCTTCGAGACCTCATCCCGAGATCGAACCCAGTCCGCACTGGGCCTGCAGCTCAACTACGAGTCGCCCTATTTCGCCGACGCGATCGGTTTCGGCGTTTCGGGCTTCAGCGTGACCCGCCTGGCATCCTCCGGCCTGGTCACGACCGATGTCTTGTCCGTCGGCGGCGACGGAGCGTTTCACGACACTTTCGGGCAGATTGCGCAAGCCTTCGTCAAGCTCAAGCATCGGGATCTCCTCGAGCTGAAACTCGGCCGACAACTCCATGACTCGATGCTACTGACCAGTTCGAACAGCCGCGCGGTGCCCAACACCTATTCGGGCGGCAGCGCGGTCGTGACACCCATGGAGGGGCTGACGCTGCATGGCGCGATCTACGACCGCTGGTCTCGCCGGGCCCAGTCGGACTTCGAGCGGTTCGCCACCGACCGATCTGCACAAGGGGCCATCGACCACGTCGCGGTGCTTGGCGCCGAGTACAAGCGTGGCCCCATCGCCGTCGAGTTCGAGTACCTGAATTCAAAGGACTTCCTGACCAAGATGGGTCTGGTCGGGTCCTACACCTTCTCGCTCGCGGATAAACAGAAGCTCAAGCTCACCGGTGGGGTGCACACCTCGCGCGACGCCGGGGGCCTCTTCATCAGCGGCTCGGAAAGCGCGGAATTGGACGACGAAGACAGGTTCCCGGCGGGGGCACGTAGCGACAACGACGGTCGCGGCGTCTATGTCGACGTCGACTGGTCGCTCGGCAACCTTGCCCTTGGCGCAGCGCTGGCAAAGTTCGATGGTGCCTGGATCGAGGACAACTTTGCAGGAGACCACGGCATGAACCCCTTCCCGACCGGTGGTGTGCTCGCAGACATGACGAACAACGACGAGACGGTCTGGATGGTGCGTGCCAGCTACAACTGGAAGGACTACATCAACGGGCTACGAACCACGGTGAAATACAAGAATGGAACGGGAGCCCGCAACAGCCACGTCAGCACGCTCGGGAGGGCCGACGAGAACGAGTTCGAGCTCGACGCGCGGTATCAGATCCCGCTGGTGAAAGGCCTCAACCTGCGCTACCGCTACCTGCGGTATACCTCGGACAAGGTTGGAAGGGTGGATGGCGTGCTCGAGGACAACACCGATCACCGCATCTATCTGGACTACAGCTACCGCTTCTTCTGAAGCGCCGAGCGCAAGGGGTGGCACCGGCCAGCATGCGCCCCCCTTGCGGACTCTCCTTGCCCCATGCCGAAGGGGCGCCCGAACAGGAACGCGACTCGGCCAACAACCTTTGTCGGCACGCGTGCGCCCCCTGGACCAGACACCGACCAAGCTGCCGTTGTGGGCCCGGGACAAATCCGCGGAGCCACACCGCCCCCCCGTCGCCGGGCAATCTCCTACCGATCGCCCCCCCGCATCGAGCGATCGGATCCTGTGGCAACTCTGCCGCAAGAGTCGCTCGAGCACGCTGCAAGGCTACTGTCCGTCGCGCAGCGGGAGGCGCCGGGCGAGCGTTAGACGTCCGGCGCTGCCTCTGCTGCCAGCGCTTCGAGCGCCGCCTCCACCGCCACGTCCTCGGTCTCCAGCTCCACCGTCTGCAGCACCGGCTTGCCGGCCGGCGCCTGCAGCGCGTGCTGGGCGCCGCTGAAGAGGTCGCGCTTGAGGGTCTCGATCGCTGCGACCCAGGCTGCGACCGGCTCGCACTCGGGGAGCAGCTCGCCACTGCGACAGACCGCCAGCCGTTTGCCTTCGAGCGCGAGCTGCACGCCCGGCAAGGGCCGGATGCGGACCGCGTCGTCACTGCGCGCGGCGAAGTGCAGCATGGTCTCGCGCTCGTCGCCCAGCAGGTCGAGGATGAGCGCGGGCAAGGCGTAGATCGGCAGATCACCGGTACGCAGCGGACCCCGCGTGCCGTCGATCACCACGAGCGGGGTCGACACCAGGGTGCGGAACATGGGGTCGTCGAACTGCGCGCGGTTGGGCGCCAGCAGCCCGGATTCGGCATAGCCGCCATGGTTCCAGCCCAACGAGGGAAGGTGGTCGCCGAACAGCACGATGATAGCGTCGGGGTCGCGCTTGCGCAGTTCGCCGAGGAAGGCCATCAGTTCGCGCGACTTGTAATACACGGTGTTGGCGTAGGCCTTGACCAGCGCATTGTCGGTCTTCGTGTCGATGACCGGCGGGCGCTCTGCATTGAGCGGGTAGTCGAGGTGGCCGAAGTAGGTCAGCACGTAGTTGAACACCGGCTGGCTGCCGTCGAGCTCGGGGCCGACGCGATCGAGCACCTGGCGATAGAGCGAGGCGTCGCTGAGGAACTCGCGGTTCATGTCGTCGAGCTCGAAATCGCGGTCGGACCAGTAGTGCTCGAAGCCGATACGCCGGTAGGCGTTGATTCGGTTCCAGAACGGCGCCGCGTTCGGGTGCGAGGCGTAACTGCGGTAGCCCGCGTCGCCGAGGTGGCGCGGCAGGCAAGGTACGTCGCGCCGCAGACGGCCTTCGAAGAAGACGGCATCGGTCATCACCGGGAAGCCGCACAAGGCCTCGAACTCGGCGTTCGCGGTGTAGCCGCCGAACACCGGCGACATCACCCTGGCGTTGCCGGCCGCCTTCCACAGCTTGCGGAAGGCAGGGTCGAGCGGATCCGCTGACAGGCCGGCCGCCTTGAGCGCGGTCGGGTCCCAGAAGGATTCGAGCACGATCATGTGCACATTGCGCCCGCCGCGCCCCTCGCGACTGGCCGAGGCGCGCATGAAGGGACTGGGCTGGGTCGCACCGAGCAGGGTGAGCGCACCGTCGACCTCGTCGGCCGCTGGCGCGGCGCCCTTGCGCGCGAGGTTGCGCGCGGCTTCCTGCACCAGGTGGATGGGCAAGCCACGCATCTCGTAGTTACCGCGCTGGTTCCACACCCAGTCGCCGAAGCGGGCATCCATCCAGCCCGTGACCGCGGCCGGCTGCGCGGCCAGCATCCAGACGCCGGCCACGGAGGCGGCGACCGCCGCCCAGGCACGCGGACGCCGCCAGGCGAACATCCAGGCGAGGGCACCCAGCGGCACGGCGAGCATGGCCACGCTGCCCCACAGCTGCCAGCCTTCCAGCAACAGAAAGAGATTTCTTGCGGCGACGAAGTCGTCGGGCATCACCGGCCCACCGAGCACCGCGAGCTTGAGCGCATTGCCGACGGTGAAGGCAGAAAACAGCACGACCATCGCCACCCCGAAGCGCGCCACGCTGCGCGCCATCAGGAACAGCAGGCCGCCGATCAGCAGGTGCGCTGAGAGGTCACGCAGCCAAGCGTCCTGGCGCGGCGCCACGCCCAGGAAGTGGGCGATCGCCCAGTGTGCGAGCGCATACCAGGCGGCCACCAGGCCGAGCGCACAGCCCCACTCGCGCACCTGGCGCGACCTTGCGCGCGCGCGCGTCGCACCCGCCGCAATGGGCAGCGACTCGGGCTGAGGCTCGGGCTTGGCGGGGGCACGGCTTGCGGACGCGGACACGGCGGCACTCCGGAGTGAAGTCTGGAGTGCGGATAATACGCGTGTAACAAACGCCTGTTAGCGCGCCAGGGCGTTTTTCCCCGCGATGCAACAAGGCAATTTGCGACAAGGTTTTACGACTCGCCGCCGGCACGCAGTCTCAGCAGCGGGACGCGATGAACTGCAGCGCGAGGCCATAGCCCTGGGTGCCGAAGCCGGCCATCACCGCCTCGGCGACGTCCGACAGGTAGGAGTGGTGGCGGAAGGATTCGCGCCGGTGCACGTTGGAGATGTGCACCTCGACGAAGGGAATCGCCACCCCCGCGAGCGCGTCGCGGATCGCCACGCTGGTATGGGTGTAGGCGCCCGGGTTGATCAGGATCCAGCCGACGCCCTCGCCGCGCGCAGCATGAATGCGGTCGACGATCGCGCCCTCATGGTTGCTCTGGAAGCACAGCACCTCGACGCCGAGCGCCTCGCCCTGCGCGCGCAGCCCGGCTTCGACATCGGCGAGCGTGGTGGCGCCGTAGATCTCGGGCTCGCGCGTGCCGAGCAGGTTGAGATTGGGGCCATTGATGACCAGGACCTTGGGCATGCTGCCCTCCGCAATATTCAGTCATGAAAAAAGGGCGGTCCGCAGACCGCCCTTCGCGAATCGCTGCAGCGCAGAGGATATCAGCGCGGCAGCAGGCTCTCACCCATCAGGAACTCATCGACCGCACGGGCGCACTGGCGGCCCTCACGAATCGCCCAGACCACCAGCGACTGCCCGCGGCGCATGTCGCCGGCGGCGAACACCTTGGGCACGTTGGTGGCGTAGCAGCCCTCGCCGTCGGTAGTGGCACGGGCGTTGCCGCGCGCGTCCTTATCGACGCCGAAGGCTTCGAGCACACCGCCCACCGGCTGGGTGAAGCCCATCGCGAACAGCACCAGGTCGGCCTTGATCTCGAACTCGGAGCCCGGCACCTCGGACATCTTGCCGTCCTTCCACTCCAGGCGACAGGCCTTGAGCGCCTTGACCTTGCCGTTCTTGCCGATGAACTCCTTGGTGGCCACCGCAAAGTCGCGCTCGCAGCCTTCCTCGTGCGAGGACGAGGTGCGCAGCTTGGTCGGCCAGTACGGCCACACCAGCGGCTTGTTCTCCTGCTCGGGCGGCATCGGCATCAGCTCGAACTGGGTCACGCTGGCCGCACCGTGGCGGTTCGACGTACCCACGCAGTCCGAGCCGGTATCGCCACCGCCGATCACCACCACATGCTTGCCCTTGGCCGAGATCGGGTTGGGCTTGTCGCCAGCGACCTGCTTGTTCTGCGGGATCAGGAACTCGAGCGCGAAATGCACGCCGCCGAGCTCGCGACCCGGCACCGGCAGGTCACGCGGCACTTCGGCGCCGCCGGCGAGCACCACGGCGTCGAAATCCTGCTGCAACTGCTCGGCGCTGATGACTTCCCTCGCGTCATTGACGATGCCGGCCGGCATGTCCTTGGCCGCCACCACCACACCGGTGCGGAAGCGCACGCCTTCGGCCTGCATCTGCTCGACGCGGCGGTCGATCAGCCACTTCTCCATCTTGAAATCGGGGATGCCGTAGCGCAGCAGGCCGCCGATGCGGTCGTTCTTCTCGAACACGGTGACCTCATGGCCGGCGCGCGCGAGTTGCTGCGCGGCGGCCAGGCCCGCCGGGCCGGAACCGACGACGGCGACCTTCTTGCCGGTCTTGAGCTCGGCCACCTGCGGCACCACCCAGCCCTCTTCCCAGGCCTTGTCGATGATCGCGTGCTCGATCGACTTGATGCCGACCGGATCGGTGTTGATGTTGAGCGTGCACGCCGCCTCGCAGGGCGCGGGGCAGATGCGGCCGGTGAACTCGGGGAAGTTGTTGGTCGAGTGCAGCACCTCGATCGCCTCGCGCCAGTGGCTGCGATACACGAGGTCGTTCCAGTCGGGAATGATGTTGTTGACCGGGCAGCCGTTGTTGCAGAACGGGATGCCGCAGTCCATGCAGCGCGCGCCCTGGATGGCGGCCTGCTCGTCGGTCAGGCGAACGACGAACTCCTTGTAGGTTTTCAGGCGCTTGTCGACCGGCTCGTAGGCCTCGGACAGACGCTGATGCTCCAGAAATCCAGTGGGCTTGCCCATTTATGCGGCCTCCTTCTCTGCTTCACGTGCCTCTGCCATCTCGGCCAGCGCGCGACGGTACTCATGCGGGAACACCTTGACGAACTTCTTCCGCCAGACGCCCCAGTTGTTCAGGATCTCACGGGCGCGCACGCTGCCGGCGAAGCGGACGTGGCGCTCGATCAGGCCCTTGAGGATGAGCTCGTCGCCCATCGTCAGGTGGTCGATGTCGACACGGCCGTGGGATTCGAGCTCGTCACCCGACTCCGAGCCCTTGCGTGCGGCGATCTCGTCGGGCAGCGGCTCGAGCGCGACCTGCGCCATGTTGCAGCGCTGCTCGAAGCTGCCGTCCTCGTCCAGCACGTAGGCCACGCCGCCCGACATGCCGGCGGCGAAGTTGCGGCCGGTCTCGCCGAGCACGACCACGGTGCCACCGGTCATGTACTCGCAGCCATGGTCGCCCACGCCTTCCACCACGGCGGTGGCGCCGGAGTTGCGCACCGCGAAGCGCTCGCCGGCGACGCCGGCGAAGTACACCTCTCCCTCGGTCGCACCGTAGAGCACGGTATTGCCGACGATGATGTTGTCGGGCGTGTCGCCACGGAACTCGGCCTTCGGACGGACGATGATGCGACCGCCCGACAGGCCCTTGCCGACATAGTCGTTGCCCTCGCCCACCAGCTCGAGGGTGACGCCGCGCGCCAGGAAGGCGCCGAAGCTCTGGCCGGCAGTGCCGTTGAGGCGGATGTGGATGGTGTCCGATGGCAGCCCGGCATGACCATGACGCGCCGCGACCTGGCCCGACAGCATCGCGCCCACGGTGCGGTTGATGTTGCGCACCGGCAGGTCGATATTGACCTTCTCGCCCTTCTCCAGCGCCGGCTTGGCGAGCGCGATGAGCTGGTTGTCGAGCGCCTTGTCGAGGCCGTGGTCCTGCGTCTCGGTGTGCAGGCGCGGCACCTCGGCCGGCACGTTCGGCAGGTAGAAGATGCGCGAGTAATCCAGGCCCTGCGCCTTCCAGTGCGCGATGCCCTTCTTCATGTCGAGCAGGTCGGCGCGGCCGATCAGCTCGTCGAATGTGCGGATGCCGAGCTGGGCCATCAGTTCGCGCACTTCCTCGGCGACGAAGAAGAAGTAATTGACCACGTGCTCGGGTTGGCCGGCGAAGCGCGCACGCAGCACCGGGTCCTGGGTGGCGACACCGACCGGGCAGGTGTTGAGGTGGCACTTGCGCATCATGATGCAGCCTTCGACGACCAGCGGCGCGGTGGCGAAGCCGAACTCGTCGGCGCCGAGCAGCGCACCGATGACGACGTCGCGGCCGGTCTTGATCTGGCCATCGACCTGCAGGCGGATGCGCGCGCGCAGGCGGTTGAGCACCAGGGTCTGCTGGGTCTCGGCCAGCCCCAGCTCCCACGGCGAACCGGCGTGCTTGATCGAGCTCCAGGGGCTGGCGCCGGTGCCACCGTCATGGCCGGCGACGACGATGTGGTCGGCCTTGGCCTTGGCCACGCCGGCCGCCACCGTGCCGATGCCGATCTCGGACACCAGCTTGACCGAGATGCTCGCGGCCGGGTTGGTGTTCTTGAGGTCGTGGATCAGCTGCGCGAGGTCTTCAATCGAATAGATGTCGTGGTGCGGCGGCGGCGAGATGAGGCCGACACCCGGCACCGAGTGACGCAGGAAACCGATGTACTCCGACACCTTGTGGCCGGGCAGCTGACCGCCCTCGCCAGGCTTGGCGCCCTGGGCCATCTTGATCTGGATCTGGTCGGCGTTGGCGAGGTATTCGGTGGTCACGCCGAAACGGCCCGAGGCCACCTGCTTGATCGCCGAACGCAGCGAGTCGCCGGCGTTGAGCTCGAGGTCGCGCGCAATGCGCTTCTCGCCGATCACCTGCGACAGCTTGATCGCCTGCGTCAGCGGCTTGAAGCGCATCGGGTCCTCGCCACCCTCGCCGGTGTTCGACTTGCCGCCGATGCGGTTCATCGCCACCGCCAGCGTGGTATGCGCCTCGGTCGAGATGGAGCCGAGCGACATCGCGCCGGTGGCGAAGCGCTTGACGATCTCCGCCGCCGGCTCGACCTCGTCCAGCGCCACCGGGGTTTCGGCGGCCCTGAGCTCGAACAGGCCGCGCAAGGTCATGTGGCGCTTGCTCTGGTCGTTGATGATGCGGGCGTACTCCTTGTAGGTGTCGTACTTGCCCGAGCGCGTGGCGTGCTGCAGCTTGGCGATCGCATCCGGCGTCCACATGTGCTCTTCGCCGCGGATGCGGAAGGCGTACTCGCCGCCCGCGTCGAGCATGTCGTGCAGCACCGGGTCGGGACTGAACGCGGCCTTGTGCAGCTGGATCGCCTCTTCCATGACCTCGAACACGCCGATGCCCTCGACCTGGCTGGTGGTGCCGGTGAAGTACTTGTCGAGCAGCGCCTGCTTGAGGCCGACGGCCTCGAAGATCTGCGCGCCGGTGTAGGACATGTAGGTCGAGATGCCCATCTTGGACATGACCTTCATCAGCCCCTTGCCGATCGCCTTGACGAAGTGCTTGACGTACTTGGCGGCGGACTCCGCATCACCGGCCAGGTGCTGCAGGGTCTCGAGCGCGAGGTAGGGATGCACGGCCTCGGCGCCATAGCCCGCGAGCACGGCGAAGTGATGCACTTCGCGCGCCGAGCCGGTCTCGACCACCAGGCCGGCGCGGGTGCGCAGGCCCTTGGCCACCAGGTGCTGGTGAATGGCCGACAGCGCCAGCAGCGCGGGGATGGCGATGCGCTCGGCCGACAGCTTGCGGTCGGACACGATGAGGATGTTGTAGCCGCCCAGCACCGCGTTCTCGGCATCGGCACACAGCGAGGCCAGGCGTGCTTCCACACCTTCCTTGCCCCACTCGGCCGGGTAGCAGATGTCGAGCTCGGCCGAGCGGAACTTGTTCTGCGTGTAGCGCGCGATGTTGCGGATCTTGGCCATGCCCTCGAAGTCCAGCACGGGCTGGCTCACCTCGAGGCGGAACGGCGGGTTGATCTCGTTGATCTCGAGCAGGTTGGGCTTGGGACCGATGAAGGACACCAGCGACATCACCATCTGTTCGCGGATCGGGTCGATCGGCGGGTTGGTGACCTGCGCGAAGAGCTGGCGGAAGTAGTTGTAGATCGGCTTGTTCTTGGAGGACAGCACCGCCAGCGGCGAGTCGTTGCCCATCGAACCGGTGCCCTCCTCGCCGCTCTTGCCCATCGGCTCGAGGATGAACTTGATGTCCTCCTGCGTGTAGCCGAAGGCCTGCTGGCGGTCGAGCAGCGGCGCGATGCGCTCGCCACCACCGTCGGCGGCGACCCGGTCCGGCACGGCGGGCACCTCGAGGGTGTCGAGCTTGATGTTGATGCGGCGCAGCCAGTCGGCGTAGGGCTTGGCGTTGGCGAGCGACTCCTTGAGTTCCTTGTCGCCGATGATGCGGCCCTGCTCCATGTCGATCAGGAACATCTTGCCCGGCTGCAGGCGCCACTTCTTGACGATCTTGCTGTCGGGAATCGGCAGCACGCCGGACTCGGACGCCATCACCACGAGGTCGTCGTCGGTGACCAGGTAACGCGCCGGACGCAGGCCGTTGCGGTCCAGCGTCGCGCCGATCTGGCGACCGTCGGTGAAGGCCACTGCGGCGGGGCCGTCCCACGGCTCCATCATCGCCGCGTGGTACTCGTAGAAGGCGCGACGCTTCTCGTCCATCTGCGTGTGCGACTCCCAGGCCTCGGGAATCATCATCATCATCGCGTGGGCGAGCGAGTAGCCGCTCATCACCAGCAGCTCGAGCGCGTTGTCGAAGGAGGCCGAGTCGGACTGGCCGGGGTAGATCAGCGGCCAGATCTTCTGCAGGTCGTCGCCCAGCAGCGGCGAATGCACGCCCTTCTCGCGCGCGCGCATCCAGTTGTAGTTGCCGCGCAGGGTGTTGATCTCGCCGTTGTGGGCGATGTAGCGGAACGGATGGGCGAGATCCCACTTGGGGAAGGTGTTGGTCGAGAAGCGCTGGTGCACCAGCGACAGGGCCGACACCGCGCGCGGGTCGACCAGGTCGAGGTAATACTCGCCGACCTGGTTGGCGAGCAGCAGGCCCTTGTAGTTCACCGTACGTGCCGACATCGACACCATGTAGAACTCCTTGCCGTGCTTGAGCTGCAGCGCGCCAATGGCATTGGCGGCGCGGCGACGCACGACGTAGAGCTTGCGCTCGAGCGCTTCGGTGACCATCACGTCCGGGCCGCGGCCGATGAAGATCTGACGGATCACCGGCTCCTTGGCCTTCACCGTGGGCGACATCGGCATGGCACGATTGACCGGCACATCGCGCCAGCCGAGCACGGTCTGGCCTTCGGCCACCACCGCACGCTCGATCTCTTCTTCACAGGCCAGACGCGAGGCTGCTTCCTTGGGCATGAACACCATGCCGACGCCGTACTCGCCGGACAGCGGCAGGGTGACACCCTGCCTGGCCATCTCCTCGCGGTAGAGCTGGTCGGGAATCTGGATCAGGATGCCCGCACCGTCACCTTGCAGCGGGTCGGCACCGACCGCGCCACGGTGATCGAGGTTCTTCAGGATTTCCAGGCCCTGCAGGATGATGTCATGACGTTTCTCGCCCTTGATGTGGGCGATGAAACCCACGCCGCAGGCATCATGTTCGTTGGCGGGGTCGTACAGACCCTGCTTTTGGGGCTGATCCATCTTCTTTTCCTCAAACGACACGCAAGATCACGCGCAGGAGCCGGGGGAGGCCAGCCGGACCGGGGATCCGACTAAACCGAACGCGCACAAAAAAGCCGGGCGCGCGCGCACCGGCTTTGTGATTTGCACCAAGTTGGTGCAAAAACAGCTTTCTGATGTCAAGGGAGCAGGACGAAGAGCCCGCACGCACCATTTTGGACACCGCCACCAGACGTGCTGTTGACGAAAAAAACTATACGCCCGCAAAACGCCGGGTTCAAGAATTTTTTTGCACTGCGGCAGGCGTTTGCAGGAGGCTTTTTGCACTGCGTCGGCCGCCACGTTCACCGTCAATGGATCTCGCCGACCGCGAACAGGCGGCGATGCTCTTTCATCGCATAGCGGTCGGTCATGCCGGCGATGTAGTCGGCGATCGCCCGCGCCTTGTCCTCGCGCGCCATCGCCTGGTACTGCGGCGGCAGGATGTGGGGGTCGTCCATGAACGCCGCGAACAGCTCGCTGACGATGCGGCGCGCCTTGTTGGTCATGCGCAGCACCTGATAGTGGCGGTAGAGCCGATCGCGCAGGAACAGCTTCAGCTCGCGCAGGCGCGGCAGCAGCGCATCCGAATAGGCCACCAGGCGCGGCGCGGCGCGCACGTCGTCGAGCGAGGCCACGCCGGCGGCGGCGATGTTGGCGCGCGTCTGCTCGAGCAGGTCGATCACCATCAGGTGGATCATGCGGCGCACGGTCTCGTTGATCAGCTTGCGCCCGGTCAAGCCCGGCCAGCGCGCCTCGACCTCGCGACGCTGGGCCGCGAATAGCGGCACGTCCTCGAGTTGCTCGAGGGTGATCAGGCCAGAGCGCAGCCCGTCGTCGACGTCGTGGTTGTTGTAGGCGATCTCGTCGGCGAGGTTGGCGAGCTGGGCCTCGAGCGAAGGCTGGGTGCCGTCGAGAAAGCGCTGACCGACATCGCCGAGGCCCGCGGCATGAGCGCGCGAGCAGTGCTTGAGGATGCCTTCGCGGGTCTCGAACATCAGGTTCAGCCCCTCGAAGGCCGCATAACGGTCCTCGAGCAGATCGACCGTGCGCAGCGACTGCAGGTTGTGCTCGAAGCCGCCAAAGTCCTTCATGCAGGCGTTGAGCGCGTCCTGGCCGGCGTGGCCGAAAGGCGTATGGCCAAGGTCGTGGGCGAAGGCGATGGACTCGGCGAGGTCCTCGTTGAGCGCGAGCTCGCGCGCGATGCCGCGCGTAATCTGGGCCACTTCGATGCTGTGGGTGAGCCGGGTACGGAACAGGTCGCCCTCGTGGTTGACGAAGACCTGGGTCTTGTACTCGAGGCGGCGAAAGGCAGTGGAGTGGACGATGCGGTCGCGGTCGCGCTGGAACTGCCCGCGCGCAACCGGCGCCGGCTCCTCATGCGTCCGGCCGCGCGAGTTGGCCTCGGTGACTGCGTAAGGCGCGAGTTGCAGCATGGACCCCTCCCCCCTCAGCATGCCTGCGCAAGGCAGGCAACAATCAACGACAGCGCGCCTCGATGGCGGCGACGAGCTCGGCCTGTGCGGCATCACCGTGGATCACGGCGCGGCCGAGTTCGCGCAGCAGCACCAGGCGCAGGCGGCCGGCCTCGACCTTCTTGTCGTGCGACATCAACTCGAGATAGCGCGCGGCACCAAGGCTCGGCCCCCACACCGGGAGTTTGGCGCGCACGAACAGGGCTTCGATGCGCCCGACGTCGGCGTCGCTCAACCAGCCGAGGCGACGGGAGAGCTCCGCCGCCATCAGGGTGCCGGCGGCGACCGCCTCGCCGTGCAGCCATTCGCCGTAACCGAGCCCGGTCTCGATCGCATGACCGAAGGTATGGCCGAGGTTGAGCAGCGCGCGCTCGCCCTGCTCGGTCTCGTCCGCCACCACCACCTCGGCCTTGTTGCGGCAGGAACGCTCGATCGCGTACGCGAGCGCATCGGGGTCGCGCACGACCAGGCGATCGAGGTTCGCCTCGAGCCATTCGAGGAAGACCGGATCACGGATCAGTCCGTACTTGATGACCTCGGCCAGCCCGGCCGACAGCTCGCGATCGGGCAAGGTGGCCAGGGTGTCGATGTCGGCCAGCACCAGCCTGGGCTGATAGAAGGCGCCGATCATGTTCTTGCCCAGCGGGTGGTTGATCGCCGTCTTGCCGCCCACCGAGGAGTCGACCTGGGCCAGCAGCGTGGTCGGGATCTGGATGAAGGGCATGCCACGCTGGTAGCAGGCGGCCGCAAAGCCGCCCATGTCCCCCACCACCCCGCCGCCCAGCGCGACCAGCGTGGTCGAGCGCTCGCAGCGTTCGGCGAGCAGCATGTCGAAGATGCGGTTGAGGGTCTCCCAGTCCTTGAAGGCCTCGCCGTCCGGCAGGCTCACGGTCGACACCTTCACCCCTGCCTGCTCGAGCGCGGTGCGCAGCACCTCGAGATAGAGCGGGCCGACGGTGTCGTTGGTGACGATCGCCACCCGTCGGGTCTTCAGATGCGGCAGGATCAGCTCGGCGCGACCGAGCAGGCCGCGGCCGATGTGGATGGGGTAGGCGCGATCGGCCAGGGCGACGGTCAGGGTCTGCATGTGCTGTGCTCGCGTTTCTTCAGGGCGTCCTCGATCAGGCGCACCATGGTCCCGGGGTTGGTGCGTCCGCCGTCGACGACGACGTGGGCCACCTCGCGGTAGAGCGGATCGCGCTGACGGTAGAGCTCCTCGATGCGCTGGCGCGGGTTCTCCACCTGCAGCAGCGGCCGGTTGCGGTCGTGGCGGGTGCGCTCGAAGAGGATCTGTGGCGGCACGTTGAGGTAGAACACGATGCCGCGTTGACGCATCAGCGCGCGGTTCTCCGGGGTGGTCACCACCCCGCCGCCGGTGGCGATGACGATGTCGGATTCGCGCGTCAGCTCGTCCATCATCTGCGTCTCGCGGCGGCGAAAGCCCGCCTCGCCCTCGATCTCGAAGATGGTGGGGATGCTCACCCCGGTGCGGGCAACGATTTCATGATCACAATCGGCAAAGCGCAGCTTGCGCCGCCGCGCCAGCTCCTTGCCAACCGTGGTCTTGCCGGCGCCCATCATGCCGATCAGTATCAGACAGCTCACGCGCGACTCGCCGGAAGTCCAGATGAAAAAGGGCCGGGCACCCTCTCGGGATGCCCGGCCCGGCATTCTAACAGGAGTGCCTGCTTCGGTTGATCATCTCAAAGTGAGGCTATCCGAAACAAGCCGAGGGGTGATGAAGACCAGCAACTCCTTCTTCTCAGCAATTGTCGACCGGGTTCTGAACAACGCACCAAGCACAGGCAACTCTCCAAGCACCGGAACCCTGTCTTCACCGCTCAGTTCCTGCTCCTCATAGACGCCGCCGATCACCAAAGTCCCACCGTTATCAACGGTAACCTCGGTTTGAACACTCTTCGTGTCAATAGAAGGACGTCCCAGCACAACATTGGTGAAATCCGGCCGGTCCTTATTCACCAACACAGACAACTGTATCTTCCCATCGGGGGTGATGCTCGGTGTCACCTGTAGGGACAAGACGGCATCCTTGTATTCGACTGTCGGCTCTCCGCCCGCAACTGTCGACGGAATTGGAATTGGGATCTGCGTACCCTGTTTTATGAGTGCCTCTACCTGGTTAGCAGTTAGCACACGAGGACTAGAAACCACTCTGCCACGACCATCGGTTTCAAGCGCTTGAAGCTCCAAGTTCAAGAACCTTGTAACGCTACTGTTGAAAATGCTGAGAGCAAATGATCCGTATGCATTGGTCACGCCACTGCCACCGCTCACCGCCTCCTCAGGTGTAAACCTGCCTGGCGCTCCGGAGCCACCCCCTAAACTTGAGGACCCAAAGCCTATCTGCGCTCCACCATCATTCATACGCCACGGCGTCGACTTGCCAAAACCAAGCCTCACCCCAAGGTCTCTTGAGAACGTCTTGTTGGCTTCGACAATCCGAGCCTCAATCAATACCTGCCTTGGTGCAAGATCAATCTCGGAGATCAGTCGTCGCGCGGATTCCAACCGAGAGGCTATGTCGGTGACAAAGACCCTATTAGTCCGCTCATCGAAGGAAACCTTCCCCCGCTTTGAAAGAAAGCCACGATCGTCTTTTCCGCCGCTGGACAGCAAGTCCGCCACTTCCTTAGCTTTGTGATAGTTCAACTGGACACTATCAGTACTAAGCGGCTCAAGGGACTCAATGTCAGCCTTCGCTTCGTTCTGGGCCTTTTCCCTGAGAGCGAGCTCCTCACGCGGCGCAACCCAAATCACATTCCCATTCTTGCGCATATCGAGATCTTTAGCGCGCAAGACTATGTCAAACGCTTGATCCCAGGGCACATCCTTGAGGCGTAGCGTGAGGTTGCCCTGAACCGAGTCGGACGTGATGATGTTGAAGTCGGTGAAATCAGCGATGACCTGCAGCACCGAGCGCACATCGACGTTCTGGAAGTTCAGGGACAGTTTCTCTCCTTGGAAATCTCCACGGCCGCCACCGAGCTTGGTCGGGTCTTCGGCAACGCGCTTGACCTCGAGCACGAAGCGGTTGTCGCTCTGGTAGGCGTTGTGCTCCCAGAGGCCATTGGGCGTCACCGTCAGACGCACCCGATCGCCCACCTGCTGGGCCGTCATCGAGGTCACCGGGGTAGCGAAGTCGGTGACGTCGGAGCGGCGGCGCAAATGCTCGGGCAGCGCAGTCTTGAGGAAGTCCACCACGAGATTGCCGCCCTGCTGTCGGATGTCGATCCCCGTCTCGGCGCTCGACAGATCGACCACCACCCGCCCCTCGCCCTCGGTACCACGGCGGAAGTTGATGTCACGCACCGCCAAGCCAGAGGCGACGGCCGCGCGTGAGTCGGCGAAATTGCCATGGGATTCCACCACCGCCGCGGCCTGCGCGACCTGACTACTCACCGGCGTGAGCGCGACGATGAGGTCGCGACCTTCGATGCGCGTCTCGTACGGGCTCATCTTGACGAGGTTCAGCACCAGGCGCGTACGGTCGCCCGCCTGCACGATGTTGGCGCTGCGCAGGTCGCCCTGCTCGATGGTCTGCACGCTGCGCCCGAGCGCGTTGGCGGTGCCGGCGAAGTCGAAGGCGATGCGCGCCGGATTGGCCACGCTGAAGCTGGGCGGCGGGCTTGTCAACGGCTCCTTGAGGGTGAGCCGCAGATACACCGTGCCACCCTGTTCGGCCACCTCCAGCCCTTCGATCTGGTTGGCAAAAACCTGCGTCTGTTCCGACTCCTGCGCCAGGGCGCCGGGCGCCGGCGCGAGGCCTGCGACAACGGCCGCAAGCAGCAGCACTCCGATACGGTGTCTCATCTTCCGGTCTCCTGCTGCTCCTGCAATATCAGCTTACTGGTGCGTTCAACCCAGTCGCCGTACACGTCTTCGACGAGTTCGCGCAGCGTCACCTCGCTCTCGGTGATGGCGGTGACGACGCCGAAGTCCTGTCCCATGTAGTTTCCAACCTTGACCTGATACAAGTTGTTGCTGACCCGCACCAGGGCATGCGTGTTCTGCCCCTGCGTCAGCACGCCGACCATCTGCAGGGACTCGAGCGGATAGGCTTCCAGCGGCTCGCGGCGACGATCGAGGTCCGGCCGCAGGGCGCTGCCGGACGCACGGCGTTCGGGCTCCATGCGCGCGCTGCGGAAGGGGTCGTCCCCCTGAACGCCTGCGTAATTGACCACCGGGAAGGGCAGCAGCTCGGGCAGCGGTCGCACCGCGCCGCGCATCGTCCTGCCCTGCTCATCCATCCACACCTGCAGGTTGTCCTCGCTGCCACCGGCACAGCCGGCCAGCAACACGCAGGCGACAAGCCACACACCCTTGTTCATCGTCTGGCCCCTTGCGCGGCCTGCGCCGCCTGCCGTTGCTGGGCGAGTTCTTCCTCGTCGAGATAGCGGTAGGTCGTGGCCCTCGCCTCGAGCTTGAGCTTGCCGTCCTTGTCGGCGTCCAGCCCGATGTTGTTGAGGGTGACGATCCGCGGCATGCGCGCGACGTCACTGACAAATTCGCCAAGGTCGTGATACACGCCCAGAACACGGATCTCGATGGGCATCTCGGCGTAGAACTCCTTGACCACATCGGCACCCGGCTTGAACAGCTCGAACTGCAGGCCGCGACCCAGGCCCGCCTGGTTGATGTCGGACAGCAGCGAGTCCATCTCCGCCCGGTTCGGCAACTGCTTGAGCAGGGCGCCGAACTGGCGGTCGATCTCGGCGAGCTGGAGGCGGTGCTCCTCCAGGTTCACCGCCTGGCGCTTCTTCGCCACCCAGCTGTCGCGCAGTTGCATTTCTTCGGCCTGAACCCGCTCGAGCGTATCGATCTGATCCCGCCAGTCGAACCACCAGAAGGCGGCGATGGTCGCCACAAGAAGCGCGATGAACACCGCCACGCGCGGCGCGACCGGCCACAATCCGGGGTCGTTCGGGTCCAGCCCCTTGAAATCCTGCACCAGGCGGTTGAAGTCGATGCCGGCGCGGCCCTTTGCGCTCGTGCTCATTGGCCCGCTCCCTTGTTCTCGACGGCGGCCGCCTCGTTGTCGTCGGTCTTGGGCTGCCGGATGCCGATGCCGAGCGTGAACTCGCTCACACGACGGTTGTCGATGTTCGCCGCCTTGGCCTCGACCAGCACCGGCTGTTCGAGGAAGGGGGAGGATTCGAGGTTACGCATGAGATGGGAGACCCGCGCGTTGGATTGCGCATAGCCAACCAGGGTGACGCGGCGATCGGTCTGCTTGATCGACTTCAGATACACGCCGTCGGGCATCTGCTGCGCAAGTTCGTTGAACAGATGCACCGTCTCGGCGCGTGTGCTCTGCAAGGATTCGATGACCTGCTTGCGTGCCAGCATGGCGTCGATCTGTTCGCGCAGGCGCCGGATCTCGGCGATATCGCGATCAAGCTTGGCAATCTCGGCCTTCAGGAAGTCGTTACGTTCCTGCTGACGCTCGATGTGGCCGGAATAGACCATATGCACGGCAAAACCGATCAGCGCACCGAGCACGATCATCACGGCCGATAGCGCGTAGAACTGCTGCCGGCGCTGACGTCGCTTCTCGATCCGGTGCGGGAGGAGGTTGATACGGATCATGCGTCGAACCTCCTCAGGGCGAGGCCACAGGCGACCATCAGCGAGGGCGCGTCGGACAGCAGGCTCTTGGGTCGCAGCTTGCTGTCGAGCGTCATACCGGCAAACGGGTTGGCGATCAGGGTATCGACCTGTGTGCGCGCACCCACCACGTCGCCAAGTCCGGGCATGACCGCACAGCCGCCGGCGAGCACGACATGATCGACCTGGTTGAACTGGGTGGACGTGAAGAAGAACTGCAGCGCGCGCGAGACCTCGAGCGCCAGGCTGTCCATGAAGGGGCGCAGCAGGTCGCGAGCGTAGCTGTCGGGCAGCGAACCGGCGCGCTTGGCGGTCTCAGCCTCCTCGTAGCTCATGCCGTACTGGCGGGCTATGTCCTGCGTGAGCTGACTGCCGCCGAAGGCCTGCTCACGGGAATACACCGACTGGCCATTGCGGAACATCGTGACGTTCATGACGCTGGCCCCGATGTCGACGAGGGCGATGACCTGATCGGCACCGCCGCGGGGCAACTGCCGACACACGAGTTCGAGCGCAGACTCGGTGGCGAGCGATTCGACATCGACGATCACCGCCTTCAGGCCCGCCGCCTGAGCGACCGCGACCCGATCCTCCACCTTGTCCTTGCGCGACGCGGCGATCAGGACTTCGACGTCCCCCGGGCTGCCGGGCGCGGGCCCGATTTCCTGGAAGTCGAGATTGACCTCGTCGAGCGCGAACGGAATGTACTGGTTGGCCTCGGCCTCGACCGCGAACTCCATGTCGGTTTCGCGCAGGCCTTCGGGGAGAATGATCTTCTTCGTGATGACCGATGACGAGGGCAGCGCAACGGCCACATTCTTGACGCCGCCACCGAAGCGACGCAGCGCCCGCCTCAGCGCCTCGCTGACGGCCTCGAGGTTGGCGATGTTGCCATCGACGACGGCATCGCGCGGCAAGGGCTCGATCGCGTAGCGCTCGACTTTGTAAGCGTCCTTGTCACCCCCGGACAACTCGACCAGCTTGACCGATGAGGACGAGATATCGAGCCCCGCAAGCTGGCGCGTCGCTGATCTAAAAAGGGGGATGTCAATCACAAAGAAAGTCCTTACATTTCTTTATGTTACGCGCACGAGCTAAGTAGGGCTCTAGAATGCTAGCAACAAGGTCTGGGGGTGTAAAGGCAACTGCATCACACTTAACGGCTGCTAACAGGAAGTATTGAGGGCCGCGCGAAGGCTTCCTTTATAATCAATGCCCATTTGACACAACCCTGGATTGCCCATGCGCTGGGTCCTGTATCCGATCGCAGCGCTGCTGGCGCTGATTGTTCTCGGCGTCGCCACGCTCGCGGCGATGGCCTTCTTTGCCTGGCCGAACCTGCCTTCGCTCGACACGCTGACCGATTACCGTCCGCGCGTGCCGTTGCGAGTATATACGGCCGACGGCCACCTCATCGGCGAGTTCGGTGAAGAGCGCCGTGATGTAGTTCGCATTGCCGACGTTCCCTCCACGCTCAAGCACGCCATCCTCGCCGCCGAGGATGAGCGATTCTATGAGCATCCGGGCATCGACCCGGTCGGACTGGTGCGCGCAACCCTTGCCAACCTATCGACCGGAGGTCGCGGCCAGGGCGCATCCACCATCACCATGCAGGTGGCGCGCAACTTCTTCCTGTCGCGTGAGAAGACCTACAACCGCAAGCTCTACGAGATCCTGCTTGCGCTCAAGATCGAGCAGAACCTGAGCAAGGACCAGATCCTCGAGCTCTACGTCAATCAGATCTTCCTCGGCCAGCGCGCCTACGGCTTCGCCGTGGCCGCACGTGCCTACTACGGCAAGACCCTCGAGGAGCTCACGCTGCCCGAGGCGGCGATGCTGGCCGGACTGCCCAAAGCCCCTTCGGCCTTCAATCCGATCGTCAACCCGGCGCGTGCCGCCGTGCGCCAGCAGTATGTGCTGCGCCGCATGCTCGAGGCCGGCTACATCGACAGCGCCCAGTACGAGGACGCACTCGCCTTCGCCACGCCCAAACAAAGCCAGCGCGACATGGTCGCCGCACGCAAGCCGCAGGACATCGTCGTGCCCGGCGATTATGTCGCCGAGATGGCGCGCCAGATCGCGGTCGAGCAGTTCGGCGAACAGGCGTACGAACTGGGCATCCGCATCGTGACCACGGTCACGCGCAAGGATCAGGAGGCGGCCTATGCCGCACTGCGCCGCGGCGTGCTGGATTATGACCGCCGCCATGGCTATCGCGGCCCGGAGGCCTTCGTCGACCTACCCCCAGGCGAGGTGGATGCCGAGCGCCTCGACGAACTGCTGGGCGACACCAGCGACCATGGCGACCTGCTCGCCGCGCTGGTGCTGAAAGCCACGCCGAAGCAGGTCGTCGTCTATCGTCGCGGCCAGGAGATCACCATCGCCGGCAAGGGCCTGAGCTTCGTCGCGCCGATGCTGGCCGACAAGGCGCCGCAAAGTCGCCGCATTCGCCCCGGCGCCATCGTGCGCCTGCGCGAGACGGCCAAGGACAGCTGGCAAATCACCCAGCTGCCTGAGGTCCAGTCCGCGCTGGTGTCGATCGACTCGCACACCGGCGCGGTGCGCGCGCTGGTCGGCGGTTTCGACTTCAACCGCAACAAGTTCAATCACGTCACTCAGGCGGTGCGCCAGCCGGGCTCGAGCTTCAAGCCTTTCATCTTCTCCGCTGCGCTCGAGCGCAACTTCGGCCCCGGCAACGTGATGACCGACGAACCGCTCTACTACCCGGCCGGCGTCACCGGCAGCAAGGCCTGGGAGCCGAAGAACTACGACGGCCGTTACGCCGGCCCGATGACCCTGCGCGAGGCCCTGGCGCGCTCGCGGAACATGATCGCGATCCGGCTGCTCGAGGAGATCACGCCGGAATATGCACGCGACTACATCACCCGCTTCGGCTTCGACGCCGCGCGCAACCCCGCCTACCTGACGATGGCCCTCGGCGCCGGTGCGGCCACGCCCTGGGAAATGGCGGCCGGCTATGCCGTGTTCGCCAACGGCGGCTATCGCATCGAGCCTTACATCGTGAAGGAGATCTACGACGGTGCCGGCCGCCTGATCGCGCGCACCGACCCCCCGGTCGCGGGCCAGAGCGCCCCGCGCGTCATCGATGCACGCAACGCCTGGCTGATGGACTCGATGATGCGTGACGTGGTCCAGAGCGGTACCGCAACGCGCGCGCGCAGCCTCAAGCGCAACGACCTCGCCGGCAAGACCGGCACCACCAACGACTACCTGGACGCCTGGTTCTGCGGCTACCACCCCGACCTCGTGGCCGTGGCCTGGGTGGGTCACAGCCAACCGCGCAACCTGGGCCGCGGCGAAACGGGCGGCGCGGCGGCGCTGCCGATCTGGATCAATTACATGGCCAGCGCCCTCGAGGGCGTACCCGAGACCCAACTGCCGCGCCCGGGCGGATTGACGCTGGTGGACAACGGCCTGCGCAACCGCCAGGACTACCACTACGCCGAGTACGAGCCCCCCGCGCCGCCACCTGCGCCCGACTGGCTGCAACAAATGTTCGCGGCGGACAGCTTCCCCGCGATGGAAGCGCCCAGCGAGGCGATTCCACCCGGTCCGGCGCCTGCAGCGCGCCTTCCGCCCATGCCTGCCCCCGCACAGGCGCCCGCGCCGGTCGAAGACCGCATTCCGGTGCCAATCCGGCGCTGAGGCGCGGCCGCGGGCAAGGCACCCAACGTCGAGGCCGCCGGCACCGCGCCCGCGCTCACAGTGCTCAGGCCGGCGGCGCCAGCCTCACCGGCTCGCCAGCCTGCTCGCTGCACAGCGCGGCGAGCATTGCCCACAGTTCCGCGCCATCGCGGGCGCTGACCCAGCGCCCTTCCTGCGGCCGGAAATGGAAGCCGCCCGATTTCGCCGCCACCCAGATCTCGCGTGCGGCCGTATGACGGTTGAGGATCATCTTGCTGCCGTTGTCGAACTCGAGCTCGAGCACACCACCCGGCTTGGGCTCGATGTCGATGTCCACGCCGCAGTCCTCGAGCGCCGTCTCGATACGGGCCAGTTCGGCCTCGGCAAGCGCGTTGAAAGCAGACTCTTCCATAGTGTTCCCTTCTGTTAGCATTCCGGTTTTGCGCGAATGACGGCAACGCAGGCCCCGATGCGAACCACGACCCGAATCACGCTCACGACCCTGGCGCTCAGCTGCTCGCTGCTTTCGGCCTGCGGCATCAAGGGCCCGCTGTATCTTCCCGCGCCCGGCACCTCGGTGCCACCGCCGGCGGGGGCTGATCATAGCAAACCCGTCATCCCGCCGGACCTGCTCTCCAACACCCCGCCGATCGAATGAACGCCTCCACCCCCGCCCGCCCCCCGCTTTCCCAGGCTTCCCACTGGCCGGCCCCGACCCTGCACGCCCGCGAGGGCGCACTGTGGCTGGAAGACGTCGCGCTCGCCGACATCGCCAGCCGATTCGGCACGCCCACCTATGTGTACTCGCGAGCCGCGCTCGAGGCCGCCTTCAACGCCTGGCAACAGGCGCTCGCCGGGCGCCGGGCGCTGGTGTGCTATGCGGTGAAGGCCAACTCGAACCTGGGCATCCTGTCGGTCTTTGCCCGCCTGGGTGCGGGCTTCGACATCGTCTCCGGCGGCGAACTGGCGCGCGTCCTGGCCGCCGGCGGGCGCGCCGACCAGGTGGTGTTCTCGGGGGTGGGCAAGTCGCGTGCAGAGATGCGCCAGGCGCTCGAGGCCGGCATCCGCTGCTTCAACGTCGAATCGGCGGCCGAACTCGAACGCCTCGATGCGGTCGCAGGCGAAGCCGGTCGCAAGGCGCCGATCGCCCTGCGCGTCAATCCGGACGTCGACCCGAAGACGCACCCCTATATTTCCACCGGCCTGAAGGGCAACAAGTTCGGCGTGGCCTTTGCCGACGCCCTGGCGCTCTACCGGCGTGCGGCGGCCCTGCCCAACCTGCGCATCACCGGCATCGCCTGTCACATCGGCTCCCAGCTGCTCGACCCCGCACCGATGGCCGAGGCGGCACAGAAGGTGCTGGGCCTGGTCGACCGCCTCGCAGCCGAAGGCATCGCCCTCGAACACATCGACCTCGGCGGCGGCCTCGGCATCCGCTACCGCGACGAGACGCCACCTGCAGTGGCCGATTATCTTGCCCCGCTGCTGCAGGTCTTCACCGGTCGCCACGAGGAGCTCTGCTTCGAGCCGGGTCGCTCACTGGTCGGCAATGCCGGCCTGTTGCTGACCCGCGTCGAGTACCTGAAGCCGGGCGAAACCAAGAACTTCGCCATCGTCGACGCTGCGATGAACGACCTCGCGCGCCCCGCCCTCTACGATGCGTGGCACGACGTGGTGGCGGTCACGCCCCATGACGGCGAGGAGCAGGTCTATGAGGTCGTCGGCCCGATCTGCGAGAGCGGCGACTTCCTCGCCCATGGGCGCAGCCTGAAGGTGTGCGAGGGCGATCTGCTCGCCATCCTGTCGGCCGGCGCCTACGGCATGACGATGAGCTCGAACTACAACACCCGTCCGCGCGCGGCCGAAGTCATCGTCGACCGCGACCAGATCCACCCGGTGCGTGAGCGCGAGACCGTTGCCGAACTGTTCGCTTCGGAGCACACCCTGCCCTGAAGCCGGCAAGCGCCGGGCGCACAAGCCCCGGCGCGGCGCCATGCTGCCTCACGCCTCTTCGGGCACGCGCGCGTAGCCGGCGTCGTAAGCCTCGTAGAGCGCACGCCCGAAGGCCTTCCAGGCCGGCCCGCCATGCGTGTGCAGACCGGTCTCGGCGCTCTGGCGCATGTTGGTCAGCATCAGTTCGGACAGCGCGAACAGTTCTCCAGTGAGCTTTTCCTGGCGGATCGGGCTGCGCAACAGCTTCATCATGCAGCCGGACGTGCAGCTCAGCGCCTGCTGTGCGAGCTCGCGCAGACGCGCCCCATCCTGCCAGTCGAGCCCGATGGCGATGCCTCGTTTGACGATCTCGCGCTCGAGCTCGTCCGCCGTGCGCGCGTAATGCCCAAATCCGCTCATAATCCCTGTCCTTCGCGGTGCCGCGCTGGCAACAGCATGCACACCAGATGCTGCATTGCATGAATTCCCTTGCGGAACGCCTTCTATGCTAATCCAGTCCGAGCCGGACTTGTCTGCAATTCACGCGTTTTCGTGACCCATATCATGACTATTAGACGCACTTTTGCGCGCATAAGCCGCAGCTTGATGCTCGCTGCCACGCTTTTCGCTGTGCACCATTCCGGCGCAAGCGAGGGGCTGCCGCCCGCACTGCAACTGGCCCTCGACACGGCGCGCATCCCGGCCGACGCGGTGTCGGTGTGGGTGCAAGCGGTCGATGCCGCGCAGCCGAGGCTGGCGCTCAATGCCGACCGGCCGATGAACCCGGCCTCGGTGATGAAGCTCGTCACCGCCTTTGCCGCCCTCGAGCGCCTCGGCCCGGCGCACAGCTGGCGTACCCAGGTGGCGGCAAGCGGTACGCTGCGGCACGGCACCCTGCACGGCAACCTCTACCTCGTGGGCGGCGCCGATCCGGTGCTCGGCTACGACCGCATGTGGAAGCTGCTGCGCCGCCTGCGTGCGCTCGGCATCGAGCGCATCGAGGGTGACATCGTGCTCGATGCCTCCGCGCTGCAGTTGCCCCCGCACGACCCCGATGCCTTCGACGGCCGTGGCCTGCGCCCCTACAACAGCGGGCCGCACGGCCTGCTGATGCACTACAATACCCTGCTGCTGGGCCTCTATCCGGGCAAGGCGGCCAACGAGCCGGTCACGCTGGCCGCTGAACCCCCGCTCGCCGGCGTCGTCATCGATAACCGCATCCTGACCTCGAATGCGCCCTGCGGCACCTGGTACCGCGACCTGCAGGCCAGCATCGAGGGCGGTCGGCGACTGGTGCTGAGCGGCAGCCTGCCCGCCGCCTGCGGCCCGCGCACCTGGAGTGCGGCCCCCCTGCCGCCGGCGGAATTCGGCATCGCGCTCGTCGCCGGGCTATGGAGCGAGGTCGGCGGCCGGCTGAGCGGCGCGGTACGCGAGGGCCGTCTGCCTGAGAGCGGCACCGAGCTCCTGTTCGGCGACGATTCGCCACCGCTGGCCGACGTCGTGCGCGACATGAACAAGTGGTCGAGCAACGTCATCGCGCGCCAGTTGCTTGCCACGCTCGGCGCGCTCAGCCCTGCGCGAACCCAGGACACGCCCCACATGGTCGCCGGCGGCGCGCGCGTGGCCGCGGAGCAGCTCGCCGCAGCGGGCATCGACACCCAGGGGCTGGTGATCGACAACGGCTCCGGCCTGTCGCGCATCGAGCGCATCCGCGCCGACAGCCTCGGCCAGTTGCTGCTCGCCGCCTGGCGCCGCCCGTGGATGCCCGAGTACGTTGCCGCCCTGCCGGTGGCCGGCCTCGACGGCACCGCGCGGCGTCGGCTGGCGGACAGCCCGGCCACCGGCCAGGCGCACATCAAGACCGGCACGCTCAATGGCGTACGCGCGATCGGCGGCTACCTGCTCGACCGCCACGGCCGCCGCCATGCGGTGGTGATGATGGTCAATCACCCCGAGGCGCACAACAGCGCCGCGGCGCAGGACGCCTTGCTCGAGTGGGTGTGGGCCGGCGCGCAGTGATCAGTCCATCGGCAGCGTGCGCCGTTGCGTCAGCACCCACCAGCCGCGCACCACGCGGTACAGGATCCACAACCCGGCGATCAGGATGAGCAGCAGCGCAAAGGGGGCGCCGATCACGGTCAGCATCAGCAGCACCGCCAACGCCACCCACATCACCGCAAACCAGAAGGTACGGATCTGCCAGCGGAAATGGCTCTCGAGCCAGGTGCCGCGCACCGCCGTCTGGTTCCAGTAGTTGATGATCACCGCCGCGATCGACGGCAGGCTGGCGATGAAGCTGAAGATGATGATCGCCGAGCCGGCCACCGCCGAGAACACCGCGAAGGCGTGCAGGGCGTAGACCAGATGGGTCACGGTGACCATGTTCTCGGACGGCTGGCCGGCGGTCAGCGGGGCCGGATGGGGACTGTTCATCGAGGCTCCTCGGGGCGCGGATCAGGGCAAGGCGCCCGCGCCGGGTTGGTGGACGAGGCCCGGACCATGCCGCGAATCCGCGTTCAGCGCAACAACAAGACGTAAGCTGGTCGAGCTGCCGCCTACAGTCCGAGCTCGCTCCACATCGCATCCACCTTCGCCTTCACCGCCGCGTCCATCACGATCGGCGTGCCCCACTCGCGGCTGGTCTCGCCCGGCCCCTTGTTGGTCGCATCCAGCCCCATCTTGCTGCCCAGGCCGGCGACCGGACTGGCGAAGTCGAGGTAGTCGATCGGCGTATTGTCGACCAGGGTGGTGTCGCGGCTGGCGTCCATGCGCGTGGTAAGCGCCCAGATCACTTCCTTCCAGTCGCGGATGTTCACGTCTTCATCGACTACGATGATGAACTTGGTATACATGAACTGACGCAGGAAGCTCCAGATGCCGAACATCACCCGCTTGGCGTGACCCGGGTACTGCTTCCTGATGCTGACCACCGCCAAGCGGTAGGAGCAGCCCTCGGGCGGCAGGTAGAAATCGACGATCTCGGTGAACTGCTTCTGCAGCAGCGGCACGAAGACTTCGTTCAGGGCCACGCCCAGCATCGCCGGCTCGTCGGGCGGCTTGCCGGTATAGGTGCTGTGGTAGATCGGCTCACGGCGCATGGTGACGCGCTCAATGGTGAAAACCGGAAAATCCGAGACTTCGTTGTAATAGCCGGTGTGGTCGCCATAGGGCCCTTCCGGCGCCATGTCGTCGGGGTGGATGACGCCTTCGAGCACGATCTCGCTCGAGGCCGGTACCTGCAGGTCGTTGCCGAGACACTTCACCAGCTCGGTCTTGGCGCCACGCAACAGGCCGGCGAACTGGTATTCCGAGATCGAGTCCGGCACCGGCGTCACCGCGCCGAGGATGGTCGCCGGATCGCAGCCCAGCACCACCGAGATCGGGAAGGGCTCGCCCGGATGCGCGCGCTGGTGCTCGAGGAAATCCAGCGCGCCGCCGCGGTGCGCCAGCCAGCGCATGATCACCCGGTTGCGGCCGATCACCTGCTGGCGGTAGATACCCAGGTTCTGACGCTTCTTGTGCGGCCCACGCGTCACCACCAGGCCCCAGGTGATCAGCGGCGCGGCGTCGCCCGGCCAGCAGTGCTGGATCGGCAGCCTCGCCAGATCCACCTCGTCGCCCTGCCACACCACCTGCTGGCAGGGTGCGGAACGCACTTCCTTGGGCGCCATGTTGAGCACCTGCTTGAGCACCGGCAGCTTGTCCCAGGCGTCCTTGAGGCCCTTGGGCGGCTCCGGCTCCTTGAGGTAGGCGAGCAGCTTGCCGACTTCCCTCAGGGGCGTGCTCCAGTTGCCGTCGGCGACGTCCTCGCCCATGCCCATCGCGACCCGCTGCGGGGTACCGAACAGATTGGCGAGCACCGGGATGGATTGCGGCACGCCCCTGGTCACCGGCTTCTCGAACAGCAGGGCCGGTCCGCCCGCGCGCAACACGCGGTCGGCGATCTCGGTCATCTCGAGGTGGGTGTCGACGGGGACGGTGATGCGCTTCAATTCGCCGCGCGCCTCGAGCTGGGTGATGAAGTCGCGCAGGTCGTCGTATTTCATTCAGGCGTCTCGTGGTGGATGCGTGTCATGGGCGGGCGGGGCATGGGCAAGCATTGACGCGCCCGCCGGCGCGAAGTTGCAGTCGCCTGGGAATGGGCGTGCTCAACGGTGGGCGTTGATCGCATCGCGCGTCTCAAGCGCCACCCTGCGCGCAGCCTCGGCGAAATCCTCGCCGCGGCTGGCGTAGAGGATGGCGCGCGAGGAGTTGATCATCAGCCCCGCCCCCTGCGCCGTGCGCCCCGCCGCCAGCGTCGCGGCGATATCGCCGCCCTGGGCGCCGATGCCCGGCACCAGCAGCGGCATGTCGCCGGTGAGAGCGCGCACGCGGGCGATCTCGGCCGGGAAGGTGGCGCCGACCACCAGGCCGCAGTTGCCGCTGGCGTTCCAGTCCTCGGCCACGGTGCGGGCGACGTGTTCGTAGAGCTTCATGCGGCCCCTGGGCGCGTCGACCTCGAGGAACTGCAGGTCGGAGCCCCCCGGGTTGGAGGTGCGGCAGAGCAGGATCACGCCCTTGTCGGGGTAGGCCAGGTAGGGATCGACCGAGTCGCGCCCCATGTAGGGATTGACCGTGATGGCGTCGGCCTTGAAGCGCTCGAAGGCCTCGATGGCGTACTGCTCGGCGGTGCTGCCGATGTCGCCGCGCTTGGCGTCGAGGATCACCGGGGTGTCGGGGTGGGCGGCGTGGATGTGGGCGATCAGCGCCTCGAGCTGGTCCTCGGCGCGGTGGGCGGCGAAGTAGGCGATCTGCGGTTTGAAGCAGCACACGAGGTCGGCGGTGGCGTCGATGATGGCCTTGCAGAAGGTGAAGATGGCGCCGGGCCTGCCCTGCAGGTGGGCGGGAAAACGGGCGGGATCGGGGTCGAGGCCGACGCAGAGCAGGCTGTTGCGCTGTTGCCAGGCGGCCTCGAGGGCGGTCATGAAGTGCATGGACGAAATCCCTGAATGAACGATTCTGGAAAGGACGGCGCAGGGGGGCGGCAGCGGGCAGGCGCTCCAACGGCAATCTGCCCGCCGAACGTGCCCGGCCGGCTCAGCCGGCGCGCAGCAGCTGGTCGACGAAGACGCCGGCGAAAATGACCGCGCCCAGCCAGTTGTTGTGGCGGAAGGCCTTGAAGCAGTCGGCGCGGTCGCGGGCGCGAATCAGCGTGTAGTGATAGGCGGCGATGCCTGCGGCGGCGGCGAGCCCGAGGTAATACGCCGCCCCGGCACCGGTCTGCGCGCCGACCACGGCGAGCAGGCCGAGCGCGGCCGCGTAGCACAGCATCACCGCCGCGACGTCGAAGCGGCCGAAGGTGATCGCCGAGGTCTTGATGCCGATCTTGAGGTCGTCCGGGCGATCGACCATCGCGTACTCGGTGTCGTAGGCGACCGCCCAGAACACGTTGGCGAGCAGCATCAGCCAGGCGACGCCCGGCACCTCGCCCATGACCGCGGCGAAGCCCATCGGGATGCCGAAGCCGAAGGCGATGCCGAGGTAGGCCTGCGGGATGGCGAAGAAGCGCTTGGTGAAGGGGTAGCTGGCGGCGAGGAACAGCGCCGGCACCGAAAGCCAGATCACCAGCGGCTCGAGGGGAAGGATCAGCACGAAGGCCAGCAGCGACAGGCCGGCGGCCAGCAGCAAGGCCTCGCGCGGGCTCACGGACTTCGTCGCCAGCGGGCGATGCTTCGTGCGTTCGACGTGGCCGTCGAAGTCGCGATCGGCGTAGTCGTTGATCACACAGCCGGCCGAGCGCATCAGGAAGGTGCCGAGCACGAAGATCACCAGGATGTGCAGCGGGGGCCAGCCCCCGGCCGCCAGCCACAGCGCCCACAGCGTGGGCCACAGCAGCAGCAGGGTGCCGATCGGCTTGTCGATGCGCATCAGACGCACGTAGTGGGGCAGCTTGTCGGCGAAAGGCATGGAATGGGTCATCGGGGCAGGTCGTGGATTGCGGGAAGGAAGAATTCGCTCACCATCAGCGCACGGCCGTGCAGCCGGAACAGCGAGCGTCGGCCCCACAGGTCGTGGCCGAGGGCGGATTCGGGGGCGCAGGTGGCTAGCACCGAACGCGCCCGATGATAGCGCGCATCGCGCCGGTCGAGCCGGGTGCAGGTGAGCGCCGAGCGGGCGATGGCAGGATCGGCGAACAGGGCCGCGCCCAGCGGGCGGGCGCCGAGTCCGCGGAACAGGTTCCAGGCCCCGCGCACATTGCGCCGCGGCAGCAGGGAGCGCGCAAACACCACCGGGCGCCCGTCGGCGAACAGCAGCACCTCGCGCACCCACACCCGCTCGCCCGGGCGCAGGCCGAGCACAGCCGCCTCGTCGCGCAGGGCCTGGGCCAGGCCCTGGAACAGCACGCGCACCGCAAACTGCCCGCAGCGCGCGGTGATGCGCGCGGTGAGCGAGGCCGGATCGGTGAGCCAGGGCTGCAGCGCCGGCGGCACGGTGGCGCGCGGCGGGGTGGGGTGCCAGGTTTCGTGGTGGAGTCGGGTACGCATGGGCGGGAGGACAAATTGAGGCCGGCATTCTACCAACCCCTGGGCCGGGGGCCGCGCTGACGACCGCACTTCAGGCCTGCAGCAGCCCTTCGCGACCGCCCAGCCAGCGCCGCATCAGCGCGTCGGCCGCGGTGGGCTTATGCGCCAGCAGGTCTTCGGCCAGTTCGCGCGCCGGCGCGATCAGGTCGACGTCCGCCTCGAGACTTGCATAACGCAGCAGGGGCACGCCGCTCTGGCGCGCGCCCACGAACTCGCCCGGGCCACGGATGCGCAGGTCGGCCCGTGCGATCTCGAAGCCGTCGGTGTTCTCGTAGATCACCTTCAGGCGCTCGCGACCGGTCTGCGACAGGGGCTGGGCGTAGATCAGGATGCACACCGACTCGGCCGTCCCGCGGCCGACGCGACCACGCAACTGGTGAAGCTGGGCGAGACCGAAGCGCTCTGCATGCTCGATCACCATCAGGCTGGCATTGGGCACGTCCACCCCGACCTCGATCACCGTGGTGGCCACCAGCACGTCGAGTTCCCCGGCGGCGAAGGCGGACATCGTGGCCGACTTTTCGTCGTTCCTGAGCCGGCCGTGCACCAGGCCGACGCGCAGTTCGGCCAGTGCGGCCACCAGGGTGTCGAAGGTGTCCTGTGCGGTCTGCAGCTGCAGCGCCTCCGACTCCTCGATCAGCGGGCACACCCAGTAGGCCTGGCGCCCGCCGAGACAGGCGTCGCGCACGCGGCCAACCACCTCGTCGCGACGGGCGTCGGACACCAGGCGGGTGCGAATCGGCGTGCGCCCGGGCGGGAGCTCGTCGAGCACCGATACGTCGAGATCTGCGTAGTGCGTCATCGCCAGCGTGCGCGGGATCGGCGTGGCCGACATCATCAGCATGTGCGGGCGCAGCCCGTCGGCGCCCTTCTCGCGCAGCGCAAGGCGCTGGCGCACGCCGAAGCGATGCTGCTCGTCGACCACCGCGAGCGCCAGTCGCGGCAGCGTCACCGGGTCCTCGATCAGCGCATGCGTGCCGACGGCGAGCAGCACCTCGCCATCGTGCAGGCGGGCGAGCTCGACCGCGCGTTCGCGCTTGCGCCGCCCGCCCGACAGCCAGGCCACCTCGACGCCGAGCGGCGCCAGCCAGGCCGACAGTTTGCGATAGTGCTGCTCGGCCAGGATCTCGGTGGGCGCCATCATGGCCGCCTGCCAGCCATTCTCGGCCGCCTGCAGCATGGCAAGCGCCGCCACCAGCGTCTTGCCGCTGCCCACATCGCCCTGCAGCAGGCGCTGCATCGGATGCGGCGCGGCCAGATCGGCGGCGATCTCCGCCGCGGCCCGCTGCTGCGCCGCAGTCGGCCGGAAGGGCAGCGTCTCCAGCAGGGCGCGGGTCAGCGACCCGCGTGCCGGCAGCGGCATGGCGGAGCGGGCGCGGCGTGCGAGATAGGCGCGACGCAAGGAGAGCTGCTGCACCAGCAGCTCCTCGAATTTGATCCGCCGCCAGGCTGGATGCGTGCGCTGCTCGAGCGCCCAGGGGTCGGCATCGGGCGGCGGCCGGTGCAGCGCCTGCAAGGCCTCGGCAAACCCGGGCAGGCCGAGACGGGCGAGCCAGGCCGGCGGCAGCAGCTCGTCCATCGGCTCGGTGTCGAGCGCGCGCTCGATCAGCTTGCGCAAGGTCGCCTGACCGACGCCGGCCGTGGTCGGATAGACCGGCGTCAGGGCCGTGGGCAGCCCCTCGCCCGGCGCCACCACGCGCACGCGCGGATGGACCATCTCGTCGCCGAAGAAGCCGCTGCGCACCTCGCCGAACAGGCGAACACGGCGACCCAGCGCGAGCAGCTTCTGCTGCGAGGGATAGAAATTGAGCCAGCGCGCGACCAGGGTGCCCGAGCCGTCGCTGACGCGCGCCACCAGCTGCCGGCGCGGGCGCAGCACCACCTCGCAGGCGAGCACCTCGCCCTCGATCTGAGCCGGGAAACCCGCTCGCGCGGCGGCGATCGGCGTCAGCCGCGTCTCGTCCTCATAGCGCAGCGGCAGGTGCAGCAGCAGGTCGCGCGGACCATGCAGGTCAAGCTTTGCCAGCCGTCCCGCGAGCTGGCTGTTGACGCCGTTCCAGCCGCGGATGGGCTGCCCCGCCGCCACGCGGGTCTGTACGCAAACGCTCAGTCGAGCACCAGCACCAGATCGGCCTCGACCAGCGCGCCGCGCGGCAGCTCGCGCACGCCGACCGTCGCACGCGCGGGATAGGGCTCGGCGAAGTGACGCTTCATCACCTCATTGACGACACCGAAGTTGCTCAGGTCGGTCATGTAGATCGTGATCTTGACCACGTCGTTGAAGCTGCCCCCGGCGGCGGCGGCGACGGCCTTGAGGTTGTCGAAGACCTGCAGGGCCTGGGCCTCAACCCCCTCGGCCATCTCCATGGTGGTGGGATGGAGCCCGATCTGCCCGGACAGGAAGACCTGGTTGCCGGCCTTGACAGCCTGCGAATAGGGGCCGATGGCGGCGGGGGCATTGGGCGTTGAGATGATCTGGCGGGCCATGGACGGACTCTCCGGAGTTGGTGGAGGCGGCATTGTAACCGCCTGTGCCTGCCGCGACGGCCGCGCGGGGCAGGCGGCCCGGCGACCGCACACGGAAACCGGCGACTCAGGCCTGCGCGCGCAGGGTGATGTCGCAGCCGAGGCGGTTGATCACCTTCTGCAGCCCGCGCCGCGCGCCGGCATTGATGACCAGCGGCGCCATGAAGTTGGCGCGCAGCCCGGTGGACGCCGGGTTCGCCTCCTCGCCCGTTTCCTTGCGCACGATGACGGCCACGGCAGCGTCCTGTGCCGACTCCAGCTGCAGCAGCGCAACCTCGTCGTCGCTGAGGACGAACTCGAAGTTGATGCCCAGTTGCTCCGGCCCCGTCACCGAGAAGGCCACGTCAGGCTCGTCCAGGCTTTGCAGCAGCAGCACGTCCGGCTCGCGCCCTTCGTCGTGCACCAGCGCAAAGCGGCGGCAGTGCTCGAAGCCGGGCAAGCCGGCAGGAAAGTCGATGATCTTGTCGTCGGCGATGTCGGCATTGCCGAACACGGGGCTCTTGATCTGCATGGTCCACTCCTGGTTGGGTGATCGTGACAAAAACTCGAGCTGTGCGGTGCGGCGGGCGCGCTTCAGCGCTTCGCCCGTGGTGGCAGCAGGATGCCCGCGGGTTCGCCACCGCGTCGAAGGGCTGCCTGGGCCTGCTCGGCGGCGCGACGGTCAGGAAAGGGGCCCAGCACCACGCGACTCTGAATGCGCGCCTCGAAGCCCGCCGCGGCCAGCCGCTCGTACAACACCAGCGCATTGGCAGCGTCGCCAAAGACGCCGAGCTGGAGCTGGAAACCGTCGCCCGCCGGGCGCAGGGCAGCGGCGGGCAGCAGCACCCCCGGCGGCACCGCAGCGGCCCCGCGGGCGGCGGCCGCCCCATCGTCGACGGCTTGTGGCGTGCTCGCGGCCTCCACCTCCTGAACGGGCTCCGACAGCGTGGCGGCATCGGCCATCGACGCACCGTCTGCGCCAGCCGCGGCCGATGGCATGGCCACTGGCGTGCGCACCTGCAACTGCGCAGGATCGGGCACGAGGCCGGTGCCGATGTCTGCGGTCTGCACCGGCGCCACCGCGGTGCGCGCCGGAGCCTGCTCATCCATCAGGAGCGCAAGCACGGTGAGGACCATCGCGCCGCACAAGGCCAGGCCCGCCCGCCACAGCGCCGCCCGGCGCGCCGCGCCGGCCTCGCCGCGCAGCGTGGGCACGGCCCTCACCCCTGTCCCCCGCCTGCGCTGGCGATGGAGAGCACGAGTTCGGCCTCGGCCTGGGTGATGCCGCAACGGGTGGCAATCATTTCCGCAGTCAGGCCCTGGCGGGCGAGCACAAGCGCTTCGCTGTACTCGGGCGAGATGCCGGGTTCGGGCGCCGCGCGGTCAAGCCGAGCGCGCAAGGCGTCGATGTCGGCCAGCAGGTTGGCGATCTCCTCCTGCTGGCGGTCGACGACTTGCTGCAGGCTGCCCAGTTCGCGCTGCAAGCGCTGGTTGTCCAGCCTGAGCTGGAAATTCGCGGCGGCAGACTGGCCCGCAGCGTCCGCAGCCGCAGGCGCCTCGGCGGGGGCGAGGTCGCGACGCAGCATGGGCGCATAGTCGACATCATCCTCCTGGGCCTGTTCGGGGTCGATCGCTGGTCCCTGCCCGGTGGCGACAGAAGCGGGCGCTGCGGCGCGTCCGACGCCCGCAGCCCTTTCGGGCGCGGGCTCCACGCTCCCCGCGGCGCGCGGCGCGCGGCTGCGCAGCGCGGCGAGAAACTGCCAGCCCGCGTAGCCCGCGAGCAGCAGCACGAGCAGCCACAGTGCCTCAGACATGGCCGACGGCCACCCCTCGTCCGGCGGCCACGACGGAGCCACGCCGCCAACGCGAGACGAGGCAAAGGGGAGGGTGTGTTCGGGACATGAAGAGCGACGCGGGGATAATGCATGGATAATACTGCCGCCCCTCCCGACCGACAAACCACGATGGATCTCTCGCTCGCCGCCGGCCTGTTCTGGCTCAAGAAGTTCGTTGCCGTCCTGGTGCTGCCACCCGTTCTTCCGCTGCTGCCGATTGTCACGGGCCTGCTGTTGATCAGGCGTGCGCGCCGCCTCGGCATCGGCCTGGCCTGGACCGGCGTGGTCCTGCATGTGCTGCTGATCAGCCCCTTCAGCGTGAGCTGGCTGGTACGCCAGGTCGAGTACGCACCCCCGCTCGATGCAAGCGCAGCACGCACCGCACAGGCGATCGTCGTGCTGGGGGCGGGCCGGCGCTCGCATGCCCCCGAATTCGAGGGCGAGACGGTCAATCGCCTCGCCCTCGAGCGCCTGCGCTACGCCGCCAGACTCGCCCGTGAGCGCGGCCTGCCGCTGCTGGTGAGCGGCGGCGCACCGCGTGGCGGCACGCCCGAGGCGTGGCTGATGCAGCGCGTGCTGCAGCAGGACTATGGCCTGTCGGCGCGCTGGGTCGAATCGGCGTCGCGCGACACGCGCGAAAATGCGCACTTTTCCGCGGTGCAGCTGCAGGCTGCAGGCGTCGGGCGCATCCTGCTCGTCACCCACGCCATGCACATGAAGCGGGCGCGCAGCGAGTTCGAGGCCGCCGGGCTCGAGGTCATCCCGGCCCCCACCGCCTGGCTGGGCGGCGGCGAGGCCGAGACCGGCGATGACCAGGCCTTGTCCCTCCTGCCGAGCCAGAACACCGCCTACGCGGGCTGGTTCGCGCTGCACGAACTGCTCGGGCAGCTTGCCTACCGCTGGTCGCGTTGAGGCTCAGCGCTGGCCAAAGACGGGCTTGCGCTTGTCGAGGAAGGCGCTCACACCCTCGGCGAAGTCCGCCCCCGCGGCGCAGCGCGCAAAGGCCTCGGCCTCGCTCTGCAGTTGCGTCTCGAGCGGCGCGTCATGCGATTCGGCAAGCAGGCGCTTGATCTCGCCATAGGTGTGACGCGGCCCCGCCAGCAGGCGCGACACGAGGCGGCTGACTTCGGCGTCCAGCTCTGCCGCCGGCACGACGCGATTGACCAGACCCAGGCGCTGCGCCTCGGCAGCGTCGAAACGATCGGCCAGCAGCAGCAGCTCGGCGGCCTTGCGCCGGCCGAGGATGCGCGGCAGAAAGTAGGACACGCCACCATCCCCGGACAGGCCGATCGCCGCGTAGGCGGTGGTGAAGAGGGCGTCCTCGGCCGCCAGCACGAGGTCGCAGCCGGCCATCAGCGACAGTCCGAAGCCGGCGCAGGCACCCTGCACGCAGGCCACGACGGGCTGGGGCAAGCCCTGCAGCAGCTGAACGGTCGGGTTGATGTCGCGTTCGATCATGGCGCGAAAGCCGGCCAGGCGGGCAGCGGGCGACAGGTGCAGGTGACGCGCGAAGTCCTTCAGGTCGCCGCCGGCCATGAAGTGCGCGCCCGCACCCTTGATCACGAGCACGCCGAAATCCTTGCGCCCGGCCAGCCCGCGCGCGGCGGCGTGGAGATCATCCATCATCTCCTCGGACAAGGCGTTGAGTGCATCGGGGCGGTTGAGGACGAGGGTGGCCACACCCTCGCGGACGTCGACAAGAACGGTTCCGGCCATTTCGGCCTCCTTCAGTGAACATGCCCGTCCCCATCGGGACGACGGGCGACGGGCATGCCTGGATCCTGCACCGGCCACGGCCTGGGCCGGCCCCGGTGTGTCGCGGCTGGATCAGCCGCCGAAGTCGTCAAGCATGATGTTCTCGCGCTCGACGCCGAGGTCCAGCAGCATCTTGATCACGGCGGCGTTCATCATCGGAGGCCCGCACATGTAGAACTCGCAATCCTCGGGGGCCGGATGGTCCTTGAGGTAGTTCTCGTACAGCACGTTGTGGATGAAGCCGGTGTAGCCCGTCCAGTTGTCTTCGGGCAGCGGGTCGGACAGCGCCAGGTGCCACTTGAAGTTCGGATTCTCTTCCTGCAGCTTGTCGAACTCCTCGACGTAGAAGGCCTCGCGCATCGAGCGCGCGCCATACCAGAAGCTGATCTTGCGCTTGCTGTGCAGGCGCTTCAACTGGTCGAAGATGTGCGAGCGCATCGGTGCCATGCCCGCACCGCCACCGACGAAGACCATCTCGTTGTCGGTGTCGCGCGCGAAGAATTCGCCGAACGGCCCGTACACCGTGACCTTGTCGCCCTTCTTGAGGTTGAACACCCAGGACGACATCTTGCCCGGCGGGATGTCGTCACGACCCGGCGGGGGCGAGGCGACCCGGATGTTGAACTTCACCACGCCGTGCTCTTCAGGGTAGTTCGCCATCGAGTAGGCGCGAATCACGGTCTCATCGACCTTGGACACGAAGCGCCACATGTTGAACTTGTCCCAGTCGCCGCGATACTCGTCCTGGATGTCGAAGTCCTTGTAATTGACCACGTGCGGCGGGCACTCGAGCTGCACGTAACCGCCCGCACGGAAATCGACGTTCTCGCCCTCGGGCAGGCGCAGCGTGAGCTCCTTGATGAAGGTGGCGACGTTGGGGTTGGACTCCACCGTGCATTCCCACTTCTTCACGCCGAAGACCTCTTCCGGCACCTCGACCTTCATGTCCTGCTTGACCGGGGTCTGGCAGGACAGGCGCCAGCCTTCCTTGGCGTCGCGCTTGGTGAAGTGCGACTCCTCGGTGGCCAGCATTGAGCCACCGCCCTCCTTCACCACGCACTTGCACTGCGCACAGGTGCCGCCGCCGCCGCAGGCCGAGGGCAGGAAAAGGCCGCTCTCGGCGAGCGTCTGCAACAGCTTGCCGCCGGCCGGCACGGTGATCTTCTTTTCGCCGTTGATGTCGATGGTGACGTCGCCACTGGCGACGAGCTTGGAGCGGGCAAACAGGATGACCACCGCCAGCAGCAGCACTGTGGCGGTGAACATGCCGATGCCCAACACGATTTCCGGATTCATCTTTTCATTGCCTCCTTACAGCTGCACACCGGAGAAGGACATGAAGCCCAAGGACATCAGACCGATGGTGATGAAGGTGATGCCCAGGCCCTGCAGGCCGTCCGGCACGTCGCTGTACTTCAGTTTCTCGCGGATGGCCGCCAGCAGGGCGATCGCCAGGCCCCAGGAGAAGCCGGAGCCCAGGCCATAGACCACCGATTCGCTGAAGGTGTAGTCGCGCTCGACCATGAACAGCACGCCGCCCATGATCGCGCAGTTCACCGTGATCAGCGGCAGGAACACGCCCAGCGCGTTGTAGAGGGCGGGCACGAACTTGTCGAGCAGCATCTCCAGGATCTGCACCGTCGCGGCGATGATGCCGATGAAGGACAGCAGGCCGATGAAGGACAGATCCACATCGGGCAGCCCGGCCCAGGCCAGCGCACCGTCGGCGAGGAAGGTGTGATAGACGAGGTTGTTGAGCGGCACGGTGATGGTCTGCACCACCACCACGGCGATGCCCAGACCGATCGCGGTCTCGACCTTCTTGGAGATGGCGATGAAGGTGCACATCCCGAGGAAGAAGGCCAGCGCCATGTTCTCGATGAACACGGCGCGGACGAAGAGGCTCAGATAGTGCTCCATCAGAAGGCCTCCTTGCGCACCTGGGGTGCCATCTTGAACTGGTTCTCCTCAACCTGACCCCTCTTCCATTCACGCAGGCCCCAGATCAGGAAGCCGATCAGGAAGAAGGCCGACGGCGGCAGCAGCAGCAGGCCGTTGGGCTGGTACCAGCCGCCCTCGGTCACCGGCTGCAGGATGGTGACACCGAACAGCTTGCCGGCACCGAACAGCTCGCGCACGAAACCGACCGCGATCAGCACCACGCTGTAGCCCAGTCCATTACCGATACCGTCGAGGAAGGACAGCAGCGGCGGGTTCTGCATTGCAAAGCCCTCGGCACGGCCCATCACGATGCAGTTGGTGATGATGAGGCCGACGAACACCGACAGCTGCTTGGACAGGCTGTAGGCGAAGGCCTTCAGCGTCTGGTCCACCACGATCACCAGCGAGGCGATGATCACGACCTGCACGATCATGCGGATCGAACTCGGTATCTGCGCCCGTATCAACGACACGAACAGGCTCGAGAAGCCGGTCACCAGGGTGAGCGCGATCGACATCACCAGCGCGGTGTTGAGGTTGGTCGTCACCGCCAGCGCCGAACAGATGCCGAGGATCTGCAGCGCGATCGGGTTGTTGTTGAACAGCGGGTTGAGCAGGACTTCCTTCGGAGTGAGCTTGGACATGATCACGCCTCCTTCGAGCGCAGCTTGGCAAGGAAGGGGCCGAAGCCCTGCTCGCCCAGCCAGAACTTCAGCAGATTATCGACGCCGTTGCTGGTCAGCGTGGCGCCGGCCAGGGCATCGACCTGATGGATGGCCGCCGAGCTCTGCGGGTCCACGCCACCCTTGACGATCTGCACCGCGACCTCGCCCTGATCGTTGAACAGTTGCTTGCCCTCCCACTGCCGGCGCCAGCGCGGGTTGTCGACCTCGCCGCCGAGGCCGGGGGTTTCGGCGTGCTCATGAAAACCGAGGCCGACCACGGTGTTGAGGTCGCCCTTGAGCGCCATGAAGCCGTGCAGGGTCGACCACAGACCGTAGCCGCGGATCGGCAGGATCAGGGTCTCGATGCGGCCTTGCTCATCCTCGATCATGTACACCGTGGTGTAGCGCTCGCGCCGCTTGATCGAGGCGATGTCCTCGTCCTTGGTCAGGCGCACCGACTGCTGCGGGTCCTTGGCCGCCTTGAGCGGATCGAAGGTCGCGGCGTCGAAGTCGTCGGCGAACTCGCCGCTCTCGAGATTGACCAGCCGCGCCTTGATGGTGTCGCCGAACAGCGCGCGCACCTGCGCCGCGGGCAACTCGCGGCCGCCCATGCCGGCGATGGCCGCGATGCTGCGCTGCTTGTCGAGCAGGCGGTTCTGAGTCTGCAGCGGCTTCAACGAAACCGCCGCCCCGGCCACGAAGACGGAGCTGACGAGGCTGACCGCCAGCGCCACCGTCAGGGTGCGGGATATGGATTCCTTATTGGACATCGCGCGCGAGCCTCCGCTTGATGTTGGCCGCCACCACGAAGTGGTCGATCAGCGGCGCGAAAAGGTTGCCGAACAGGATGGCCAGCATGATGCCTTCGGGGAAGGCCGGATTCACCACGCGGATCAGTACGGTCATGACGCCGATCAGCGCGCCGAAGATCCACTTGCCGGTGTCGGTCATCGAGGCCGAGACCGGGTCGGTGGCCATGAAGATCATGCCGAAGGTGAAGCCGCCCATCACCAGGTGCCAGTACCAGGGCATGGCGAACATCGGGTTGGTGTCGGAGCCAATGGCATTGAACAGCAGGCTCATCGCCACCATGCCGAGGAAGACGCCGAGGACGATCCGCCACGATGCGATCTTCATGATCAGCAGCACCGCCCCGCCGATCAGGATGGCCAGCGTGCTGGTCTCGCCGATCGAGCCGTGCACCGTGCCGAGGAAGGCATCCCACCAGGTGATGCCGCCCGCCATGATGGCCTCCAGACCGCCCGAGGCGCCGAAGGACAGCATGGTCGCGCCGGTGTAGCCGTCGACCGCGGTCCACACTGCGTCACCCGACATCTGCGCCGGATAGGCGAAATACAGGAAGGCACGGCCAGTCAGCGCCGGGTTGAGGAAGTTCTTGCCGGTACCGCCAAAGACCTCCTTGCCGACGACGATGCCGAAGCTGATGCCGAGCGCGACCTGCCACAGCGGCATGTCGGGCGGACAGATCAGCGCGAACAGCACCGAGCTGACGAAGAAGCCCTCATTGACCTCGTGCTTGCGGATGGCGGCGAACAGCACCTCCCAGAAGCCCCCGACGATGAAGGTCGTCAGGTAGATCGGCAGGAAGTAGGCCGCGCCATGCAGGAAGTTGGCCCACAGGCTGCCGGGGTCGAAACCGGCGATCCCGCCCAGCAGCGCGAAGCGCCAGCCTTCCTGGGCCGCCATCAGCTCGGCATTGGACGCGAGGATGGTGTTGGCCTGGTAGCCAACGTTCCACATGCCGAAGAACATGGCCGGGAAGGTGCACAGCCACACCGTGATCATCATGCGCTTGAGGTCGAGACCGTCGCGCACGTGGGCGGTGGTGCGGGTGACACTGCCGGGCTTGAACAGGCCGGTGTCGATGGCTTCGTACAGAGCGTAGAACTTCTCGTACTTGCCACCCTTTTCGAAGTGATGCTCGATGCTGTCGAGCCAGGAGCGCAGACCCATTCTCAACCCTCCTTCTCGATGCGTGTGAGGTTATCCCGCAGGATGGGACCGTATTCATACTTGCCCGCGCACACGTAGGTGCACAGCGCCAGGTCTTCTTCGTCGAGCTCGAGCGCGCCGAGCTTCTGCGCGGTATCGGTATCGCCAACGATCAGCGCGCGCAGCAGCTGCGTGGGCAACACGTCGAGCGGCATCACCTCTTCATAGTTGCCGATCGGCACCATCGCGCGCGGACTGCCGTTGGTCGTGGTAGTGAAGTCGAACAGCTTGCCGGGCGACAGCTTCGAGATGTAGAGATTCATTACGGAATGCTTCTCCACGCCGGCACGCAGGTAATGCAGCATCTCGCGCTCGGTGCCCTCCTCGAGGCAGGACACCTGCAAGTGGTAACGACCGAGGTAGGCACAGGCGCCGCGCGAGGTGCGGCCGCCGAACACGGATCCCGAGATCACGCGCACCTTCTTGCCCACCTTGATCTCGCCCGCGGTCAGCTCGTCCAGGCTGGCCCCCAGACGCGCACGCACCAGACGCGGCTTGGCGACCATCGGCCCGCCGAGCGCGACCACGCGCTCGGTCCATAGCCGGCCGCTGGCGAACAGCTTGCCGATCGCGATCACGTCCTGGTAGTTCAGGTACCACACGCTCTTGTGCGCACCGACCGGGTCGACAAAGTGGATATGCGTGCCGGCGAGCCCCGCCGGATGCGGACCCGCGAAGGTCTCGGCGCTGACGTTGCCTTGCTCGACACCCGGCATCTGCGTGCCCTCGCCATGGCAGACGACGACACGGGCCATGCGCGCGAGCACCTTGAGGCCGCGCGCGAAGTCGTCCTTGTGCTCGGCAATGACCACGGTCGGGTCTGCCGCCAGCGGATGCGTATCGATGGCGGTCACGAAGATCGAGCGCGGCTTGGCGTCGATCGCCGGCACCTTGCTGTAGGGGCGGGTGCGCAAGGCCGTCCACAGGCCGGACTCGATCAGGTTCTCGCGTACCTTGGCATCGTCCAGGGCGTCGATCTGTGCATCGCTGTAGCGAGCGAAGTCGACGGCGCTGTCGGCCGCATTCTCGCCCTCGAGATCGATCACCACCGACTGCAGCACGCGCTGCTCGCCGCGATGGATCGCACTGACCGTGCCGGCACCCGGTGCGGTAAACACCACACCGGGGGTCTTCTTGTCGGAAAAAAGGACCTGCCCCAGCTTCACCCGATCACCGACCTGCACCGCCATGGTCGGCTTCATGCCGTGGTAGTCGAAGCCGATGACGGCCACGCTGCGCACCGGACGACCGTCCTCGATGCGCTGCGCGGGTGCGCCGGTGATGGGCAGGTCCAGACCGCGTTTGATTCTTATCATGCGCCTCTCGCCCAAAGACTCGTGGGAATGGACGAGACCGCCGTCTGGCCGTCACGGGACCCCTCTGCCCCGCGACGTCGGGTCGGTCCCGCGTCTACAAACACGCGGATTATAAAAGATTGTTACCTGCCGATCACGCCGAACCAGCAACAACCCGGTGCCGATCCGTAGTTTCCACAACGCGGGCCGACCACCGCAGGATCGCGTCAGACGCGCTCGAACACCGCCGCCGCACCCATCCCGGTGCCGATGCACATGCTGATCATCCCAAAGCGCAGCGCCGGATCGCGCCGCATCGCCGACATCAGCGTCGCCGTGCGGATCGCCCCCGTCGCGCCCAGCGGATGGCCCAGCGCGATCGCGCCACCAAGCGGGTTCACCCTCGCCGGATCCAGGTCGAGCTGGCGCATCACCGCCAGGGCCTGGGCCGCGAAGGCCTCGTTGAGCTCGGTCCAGCCGATGTCGGCGAGCTGTATGCCGGCCAGCTTCAAGGCGCGCGGAATCGCCTCGATCGGGCCGACGCCCATCACCTGCGGGGGCACACCGGCCACCGCATAGCTGGCGAAACGGGCGATCGGCTGCACGTCGTAGCGCTTGACCGCCGTCTCGCTCATCAGCAGCACGGCGGCCGCGCCGTCGGACATCTGCGAGCTGTTGCCGGCGGTGACCGAACCGCGCGCGGCAAACACCGGCTTGAGCTTCGCCAGCCTGTCGAGTGCAGCGTCCGCGCGCGGCCCCTCGTCCTGCTCGACGCAGTGCTCGGCAATACGCACCACGCCGTCCGCGCCCGGTGCGTAGGACTTCACCGCATAGGGCAGGATCTCGTCGCGGAAGTGGCCTGCCGCAATCGCCGCGCCGGCACGGCGATGCGACTCGACCGCAAAGACGTCCTGATCCTCGCGGCTCACGCCCCACTGCTGCGCGACCTTCTCGGCCGTCAGGCCCATGCCGTAGGCGATGGCGAGGTTCTCGGTGCGGGCGAAGATCTGCGGGTTGAGGCTGACCTTGTTGCCCATGATCTGCGGCATCGCACTCATGCTCTCGGTGCCGGCCGCAATCATCACGTCGGCCTCGCCGAGGCGGATGCGGTTGGCGGCATCGGCCACCGCCTGCAGGCCCGAGGCGCAGAAGCGATTGATGGTGATGCCCGGCACCGCATCCGGCAGACCGGCGAGCAGCAGGCCGATGCGGGCGACGTTCATGCCCTGCTCTGCTTCGGGCATCGCACAACCGGTGATGACGTCGCCGATCTCGTTGCGATCGAGATTCGGCACCTTCGCCACGACCTCGCGCAACACCGTCGCCAGCATGTCGTCCGGACGCACGTGGCGGAAGGCGCCGTTGCGCCTGGCCACCGGGGTGCGCAGCGCGGCAACGATGTAGGCGTCCTGAATCTGTTTGCTCATGGTTCTCGTCCTCGATCCGTTGCCATCACGGGATGGCGATCAATTGCGCAAGGGCTTGCCGGTTTCGAGCATGTGCGCAATGCGCTGCTGGGTCTTTTCGGTCTTCAGCAGCTCGACGAACTGGGCACGCTCGACGTCCAGGATCCACTGCTCGCTCACGCGGCTGTTGGTATCGACCTCGCCACCGCACAAGGCGGTCGCCGCGGCTTTGGCCACGCGGTAGTCGTGAGCCGAAATGAAACCGCCCTCGGCCATGTTCAGCAGCAGCATCTCGCACGTCGCAATGCCGTTGCGCCCGGCCACGCTGACCTGCGGATTGATGAGCGGCGGCCGCCAGGCCGATTCGGCCATCGCCCGCGCGCGGCGGATCGCGGCGTGAAGGATCTCGTGGGCATTGAACACGACGTCGTCGCCCGCCCGCCCAAAGCCGAGCTGCACCGCTTCCAGCGCGCTTTTGGCGACGGTCGCCATGGCGATCGTCTGGAAGGCGGTCTGGATGTAAGGGAAGACATCCCCGCCTGCCGCACGCTGGGCCAGCGCATGGGCCTGCAGGGCGAACTCCTTGCTGCCTCCGCCGGCCGGAATCAGCCCCACCCCCGCCTCCACCAGACCGACATAGCTTTCGAGCGCGAAGACGCGATGCGCGGCATGCATCGCGAACTCGCAGCCACCGCCCAGCGCCATGCCCTGCACGGCCGCCACCACCGGCACCTGCGCGTGCTTGATCGCCATTGCGGTGTGCTGGAACCTCGCCACCATGCGCTCGAGCAGGTCGAACTGCCCGGCGCGGCAGGCCTCGCTCACCTGCTGCAGGTTGGCGCCGACGGCAAACGGCGGCGGCTGCCAGATCACCAGGCCGTCGAGCTCGGCCTCGGCACGCGCGATGGCTTCGAGCATGCCGTCCATGACCTCGTCGCCGATGGCGTGCATCTTCGAGATGATCGACACGATGCCGATGCGCGCATCCTGGTCGGCGCGCCGCCACAGGCGCACGCCGGCGTTCTCCCACAAGGTCTCGCCGCGATCGTCCGGCGCCTCGCCGAGGACACGGTCGGGGTAGAGCTGACGCTGGTACACCGGCAGCGCGGCGCGCCGTTTCAAGGCGTCCTCGGCGGCACTGTAGGAGCCCGCCGGTGCGTGCACGCCCTCGCGCTCGAACACCCAGGCCGGCAAGGGCACGGCCGCCATCGCGCGGCCATGGTCGATGTCCTCGCGAATCATCGCCGCGACCTCCTTCCAGCCCGCCGCCTGCCAGGTCTCGAACGGCCCCTGCGCCCAGCCGAAGCCCCAGCGCATGGCCAGGTCGATGTCGCGGGCGTTATCGGCGATGTCGCCCAGATGCACGGCGCAGTAGTGGAAGACGTCGCGGAAGATGGACCACAGGAACTGCGCCTGCGGGTGGGGGTGGGCGGCAAGCTGGGCGAACTTCTCCGCCGGACTTTTCAGCTTCAGGATGTCCTCGACGTCGGGGAAGACCTCGCCGCCGCTGTCGCGGTAGTCCTGCAGGTGCAGGTCGAGCACCTGGATCTGCCGGCCCTGCTTGCGGTAGATGCCGCACTTCGTCTTCTGTCCGAGCGCGCCCTTGGCAACGAGCGCCTGCAGCCAGGCGGGCGTGGTGAAATGCGCCGCCCATGGGTCGCGCTGATCACCACCGCCCCCCTCTCCGAGCGTGGCGTGCATGGCGCCGAGCACATGCACCAGGGTGTCGAGGCCGACCACGTCGGCGGTGCGAAAGGTCGCGCTCTTGGGTCGGCCGATGCGCGGACCGGTCAACAGATCGACCTCATCGAAGGCCAGGCCGAGCCGCTGCGTGTGGTACAGCACGGCGAGGATGGAGAACACGCCAACGCGGTTGGCAACGAAGCTCGGCGTATCCCTGGCGCGCACGATGCTCTTGCCCAGGCGGGTGACGAGCCAGGCCTCGAGGCCGTCGAGCACGCCGGCATCCGTGTCCGCCGTCGGGATCAGTTCGACCAGAGGCATGTAGCGCGGCGGGTTGAAGAAGTGAATGCCGCAGAAGCGCGCCCGGCGCTCCACCGGCATGCCAGCCGACAGCGCGGTGATCGACAGGCCGGAGGTATTGGTCGCAAACACCACGTCGGGCTTGAGGTGAGGCGCGACCTTGGCATACAGGTCGAGCTTCCACTCCATCTTTTCGGCGATCGCCTCGATGACGAGGTCGCATTCGGCGAGCCGACCGAGGTCGCTGCCGTAGTTGGCGGCCTCGACGTACTGGACACGGTCCTTGGCCGCAAAAGGGGCGGGGTCGAGCTTGTTCATGGCGGCCAGCGCCTTGGCGGCAATCGCGCTGGCTTCGCCTTCCTTCGCCGGCAGGTCGAACAGGATCACCGGCACGTCGGCATTGGCGCAGTGTGCGGCAATCTGCGCCCCCATCACGCCGGCGCCAAGCACGGCGACCTTGCGAATGATAAGTCTGTTCACGTCTCCCTCCTCATCGGACACTCAGGGTGCATTCTGGATCGCGCGGCGGCGTAGTGCAGCGGGCCACCGGTGTGTGGCGCAAAGCCGGCACCGAAGATCACGCCCGCATCGGCAAGCTCGGCATCGGTCACCACGCCCTCATCCACGCAGCGTTGCGCTGCGGCCAGCAGCGGGGCGATGACACGGTCAGCCAGACCGGCAGGAACCGGCGCTGGCGCAGTGCCCCTGGCCTTGCCGCTCTCCTGGCCTTCGCCCTTTACTGCCTTGCCATCGACCCAGCGGTAGTAGCCCTCGCCGCTCTTGCGCCCCAGCTTGCCTTCGCCCACCAGCTTCAGCAAGCGCACCGGCGGCTCGGCGCCCGCGCCGGCGAGCGCCTTGCCGGCGGCCACCGCAATGTCCAGGCCCACGGTATCGACCAGCTCGACCGGCCCCATCGGCATGCCGAAGGCCGTCAACGCCGCATCGACCGTCTCGGGCGCAATGCCTTCCTCCACACAGCGCAGCGCCTCGAGCATGTAGGGCCCGAGCACCGCGTTGACCAGGAAGCCGGGCGCGCTCTTCACCGGCAGCGGCAGCTTGTCGATGCTGCGCACGAAGCCGGTGGCGCGACGCAGCACGTCGGGCGTCGTCGCCTCGCCCTGCACTACCTCGACCAGCGGCAGTTGCGGAACCGGATTGAAGAAATGGATCCCAACCAGGCGCGCAGGCGCCATCAGCGCGGTCGCGATGTCCTCCAGGCGCAGACTGGAAGTATTGGTCGCGAGCACCGCGTCCGGACGGGCGCGGCGCTCGAGCGCGGCGAACAGGCTGCGCTTGGCTTCAAGGTTCTCGAAGATTGCCTCGATGATTACGTCGGCGCGCGCCACGCCGTGGCCCTCGGGGTCCGGGATCAGACGGTCGAGCGCAAAGCGCACCTGGCGCGCATCGCCCTTGTGGCGGCGCTCGAACAGCTTCGCGGCACGCTGTATGGCAGGCGCGATGCGCTCGACCGACTGGTCCTGCAGCGTCACCGTCAGGCCGCGCAGCGCGCACACCGCGGCGATGTCGCCGCCCATGACGCCGGCGCCGACCACATGCACATGGCGCGGGGCGAAATCACTGTCCTTGCCGAAGGCTTTCAGGCGTTCCTGCAGGAAGAACACGCGTACCAGGTTACGCGCGGTCGGCGAGGCAAAGATCGCCTCCAGCGAGGCCGGCTCACCCGCAGGCACGGCCAGCGCATTGCCGCCATGGCGTTCCCAGATGTCGATGATGGCGAAAGGCGCCGGGTAGTTCGTCCGGCTCACCTTGGCCGCCGTCTGCTTGCGCGCCCTGCCGGCGACCAGCCTGCGCAGCGGGCCGTTCAGCGCGAAGCGCAGCGCCCGCTGCGGCAACGACAGCGCCCGCGCCGGCTTGGCGGACAGCGCCAGGATGCGCGCCGCCGGCTCCATCACCCGTGGTGGAACGCAATCGTCGGCCAGGCCGAGACGCTTCGCCTTCTTCGCGTCCACGCTCTTGCCGGTCAGCATCAGGTCGAGCGCCGCCGCCGGGCCGATCACCTGCGGCAGGCGCAACATGCCGCCCCAGGCCGGCATGATGCCGAGCATGACCTCGGGCAGGGCCAGGCGCGTGCCCGGCTCGTCGACCACCAGGCGATAGCGGCAGGCGAGCGCAAGTTCCAGCCCTCCCCCCCTGCAGTGACCGCGGATCAGCGCCAATGTCGGGTAGCGCACGGCAGCAAGGCGGTTGAACAGCGCCCAGCCGCGATCGACCAGCGCACGTGCGGCCGCGGGCGACGCGAGACGGGAGAAGGCCTCGATGTCGGCACCGGCAATGAAGCCCGCAGGTTTGGCGGAGGCGATCACCAGCGCACGGGGTGGCGAGGCGTCGAGCATGTCGAGCACCGCGGACAGTTCGTCCATGACCTCGGCCGACAGCACGTTGGTGCTTGCGCCGGCCTTGTCGAAATCCAGCCAGGCCAGCTCGCCCTCCTCGCGGCGCAGGCGCCAGTGCTGCCAGACAGGTTGCACATTCACGCTCATCACACCGTCTCCAGCAGCATTGCTCCGCCCTGCCCGCCACCGATGCAGATCGACGCCATCCCACGCCCCCCACCCTTGCGGCGCAGCACGTGGAGCAGATGCAGCACGATGCGCGCACCGCTCGCGCCCACCGGATGGCCAAGGGCGACGGCACCCCCATCCACGTTCAAGCGCGCGTTATCGGGGGCGCCTGGCGCCGCCCTGCCGAAGTGCTCGCGGCACCAGGCGTCATCGGCCAGCGCGCGCAGGCACGCGATGACCTGGGCAGCGAAGGCCTCGTTGAGCTCCCAGGCGTCGAGCTCGTTCGGCGCAAGATCATGGCGTTGCAGAATGGGCAGCGCCGCATGCACCGGCCCGAGCCCCATCTGCTCGGGCGCCAGGCCTGCCCACTGGCTGTCGATGATGCGACCGAGCGGCGTCAGACCGAATCGCTCCACGGCATTCTCCGACGCCAGCACCAGCCACGCCGCGCCATCGGTGATCTGCGAGCTGTTGCCGGGCGTGACGCGGCCATACTTCTTGTCGAAGAAGGGCTTGAGCCTGCCCAGGTTCTCCACCGAGGAGTCGCGCCGCACACCGTCGTCTGCGCCGTACACCGCGCCGTCGCGATCGATCAAGGGGACGATCTCGTCGCGGTAATGTCCCGCATCCTGGCCGGCGACGACGCGACGGTGGCTCTCGACGGCATAAGCATCCATGTCCGCCCGCGTGATGCCGAACTTCCACGCCAGGTTCTCGGCGGTCTGACCCATCAACTGCCCGACGATGGGGTCGGTCAGTCCCTTCATGATGCCGATCACCGGCGCAAGATCGCCCAGGCGCAGGGATCTCAGCGTGGCAAGCTTCTGCACCGGCGTCTTCGCTGCGTACCACCCCGCCAGCCAGCGCACCATCCGGTCGGAGAACAGCAATGGCGCGTGCGAAAGCGCATCGACGCCACCGGCGAGCACGAGCTCGCTGCGCCCACACTGGATGTTGGCGATCGCGGAATCGAGCGCCTGCATGCCCGAAGCGCAGTTGCGCATCACCGTCCAGCCGGGCACGGCGTTGCCACAACCCATGCGCAGCGCGACCACGCGGCCGATATTCACCTCGTCCGCCGAGGGGCTGGCGCAGCCCAGGATGACCTCGTCAAGCTGATCCGGCGCAAAGGGCTGGCGTAGCAGCAGGGCGCGCCCGGCGGCGGTGGCGAGGTCCGCAGCGGTGAACGGCCCCGGCGCGTTACGCGCCTTGAGGAAGGGCGTGCGCGCGCCATCGACGACATAGGCGCGCCGGCTCATGCCGCCACTCTCAGCGCGGGGGCCGAATCGGGCGCGTCGTCGAGCGCCGCCTTGAGACCGAAGTCGTAGGGAAAGTCATCCACCCGGATTACCTTGTCGCGCAGGCTGTTGCGAAGCTCGACGATGCGGTACTCCTCCTCGCTGAGCACACCCGCTGCGCGCGCGTGTCGCCAGAGCTCGTCGACGTCGCCGCTTGTCATCAGCCCGGGCTGGAAGCGACCACTGCGCTGCGCCTCCTTGAGCTTGGCCTCGACCGGCTCGGCGGCAATGGTGGCGATCAGCGCCGCCTCGAGCGCACCGACCGGCTCCTCGACCGTGTCGGGCAGGTAGACGTCGGCGGTCAGCCGGTCACGCGTCGGCGAGGGCTCGATCATCAAGGCAGCGACCTGGTGGCCGAGCCTATCGGACGGCACGACATAGGGCCGACCGAGCGGGAACACCACCAGTCGGCGCAACACGAAGGCGGCAAGCTTGTTCGGGAAGTTGGCGATCACCCCCTCGAAGGCGAGCTGGATGCGGAACATGCAGTCCCAGATCGCCCAGTGCATCAAGGGCGCATCCGCCGCCTGGCGGCCTTCCGCCTCGTAGCGCTTCAAGGTCGCGGTGGCGAGGTACATCAGCGACAGGATGTCGCCCAGGCGGGCGGAGAGCTTTTCCTTGCGCTTGAGCGCGCCACCCAGCGTGCCCATGGAGATGTCGGCGATGAAGGCAAAGGCGGCCGAGAAGCGAGTCAGCTGCTGGTAGTAGCGCCGCGTCTCGGGCGCCACGCCCTCGGGCACCTTGACGAAGTGCGAGCCGGTGAGGCCCATCACCACCGCGCGCGCCGCGTTCGACACGGTGAAGCCCACATGTCCCCACAAGGCCTTGTCGAAAGCCTCGAGGTCGCCCTGCTGTGCCGAGTGCATCTCGTCGAGGACATAGGGATGGCAGCGAATCGCGCCCTGACCGAACAGGATCAGGCTGCGGGTGAGGATGTTCGCGCCCTCGACCGTGATGCCGACCGGAATCTGCTGGTAGGCGCGGCCGAGGAAGTTCTGCGGCCCGAGGCAGATGCCCTTGCCGCCGATCACGTCCATGCCATCGTTGACCACTTGGCGGGTACGCTCGGTGACGTGGTACTTGACGATGGCCGACACCACCGAGGGTTTCTCGCCGAGATCGATCGCACCGGCAGTCATGACGCGCGCGGCGTCGCACAGATAGGTGTTGGCGCCGATGCGGGTGAGCGCCTCCTCCACGCCTTCGAAGCGGCCGATCGCGGTCTTGAACTGATAACGCACGCGGGCATAGGCACCGACGGTGCGCGCGGTGAGCTTCTGCATGCCGGTGTTGGAGCCGGGCAGCGAGATCGAGCGCCCGGCGGCCAGGCACTCCATCAGCATGCGCCAGCCCTGACCGGCCATCTTCGGACCACCGATGATGAACGCCAGCGGCATGAAGACGTCCTTGCCGCGCACCGGCCCGTTCATCCACACCGCATTGAGCGGGAAGTGGCGGTTGCCGATCTCCACGCCGGGGTGGTCATGCGGCACCAGCGCGCAGGTGATGCCGAGGTCCTCGGTCTCGCCGAGCAGGTGGTCGGGGTCGTACAGGCGGAAGGCGAGGCCGAACACCGTGCACACCGGCGCCAGCGTGATGTAGCGCTTGTCGAAGGAGACGCGCATGCCGATCACTTCCTCACCCTCCCATACACCCCTGCACACGACCCCGGCATCGGGGATGGAGGCGGCATCCGATCCTGCCCAAGGGCTGGTCAGGGCAAAGGCGGGAATCTCGCGCCCGCTTGCCAGACCGGGCAGGTAGTGCTGCTTCTGCTCGGGCGTGCCGTAGTGCAGCAGCAGCTCGGCCGGACCCAGCGAGTTCGGCACCATGACCGTGACCGCCGGCGCCGACGAGCGCGTCGACAGCTTGGTGATGACCTGCGAATGCGCATAGGCCGAAAAGCCCTTGCCGCCGTACTCGCGGGGAATGATCATGCCGAGAAAGCCCTTGTCCTTGATGAACTGCCAGACCTCGGCGGGCATGTCCTGCTTCTGGGTGCACTCCCAGTCGTTGGTGAGGCGGCACAGTTCCTCCGTCTCGTTGTCGAGGAAGGCCTGCTCCTCGGGGCTCAGCTTCGGCCAGGGGTAGGAGCGGAAGCGCTGCCAGTCCGGGCTGCCGCCGAAAAGCTCGCCCTCCCACCACACGGTGCCGGCTTCCAGCGCATCCTTCTCGGTCTGCGACATGGTCGGCAGTGCCCGCCGAAAGGCCTCGAAGATCGGCCCGGTGACCCACTTGTAGCGCAGCGACTCCGCCATGAACACGCCGATGAGGCCGGAGAGCAGCGCCATCGCCAGCAAGGTCCACCCCACCGCCCAGTCCGCCGCCCACCCCATCGCGGCAAGCCATGCAAGGCCCGCCCATAGCCAGGCAAAAAGAGGCGCTCGCCCGTAGGCGAGCGCACCTGCCAAGGGAGGGAGGGAAAGCAGCAAGATCCAGCTCATGTCTGTCTCCAGATCGTCGTCATTCCTGGGCGCCACGCCTTGTCCAGGCATCGCGCTGCGTTCATCGATGCGACAGGCTCAGGTCGCATCCGGGGTCTTCGCCGCCCGCGAGGGCCGGGGCGCGGCGTTCACAAAATCGGGCAAGGGCGCGCGCAAGCCGCCGAGCAGGAAGGAAATCAGCCGCGGCAGCATGCGCGCGGGGTCCTCATCGTCGAAATGCCCGGCGAACAACTGCAGCGCATCGGTACCCGCGATCGCATAGGACGTGGCGCCCATCATGAAATGGAAGCGCCACAGGATTTCCTCGCGCGGCACGCCGGGCAAGGAGTCGTAAAGCGCCTGCAGGAAGCGCTGCAGGGTTTCCGCGTACTCCTCGGCGAGGAACTTGCGCACGAAGGCGTTGGGCTCGGTATAGGTTCGTCCGAGCAACTGCATGAAGGTTCGCCCGCCACCGGCGGTGTCGGCCACCATTTCCAGCGAGGGGGTGAAAAAGGCCTCCAGCACCTGGCTGGGCTTGAGCCCGCCCCCCTGCTCGCGCGCCCGACGCTCGGCACGATCGAGCGCGGCGATGCGGGCCTGGTTCAGCTCGCCCAGCCGACGCTTGAAGACTTCGTGGATCAGGCTGTCCTTGGTGCCGAAGTGGTAGTTCACCGCCGCCAGGTTGACGCCTGCCGCAGCGGTGATCATGCGCATCGAGGTGCCATCCAGCCCGTGCTCGACGAACAGCGCCTCGGCCGCATCGAGGATGCGGCTGCGCGTTTCGGGACCGGGCTTGCCGGGTTGGGTGCTCATTGGGGTCTCCTGAACGAGCCGCAGCTCATTCAAACGTTCGTTTGAATTCTAAGACCTGAGCCCTTCCTGTCAAGAAATTTGATACCCGCATTCAAACTTTCTTGGACGTCGGCTCAGCGCGCGTGCGCAGCAGCAAGGCCGCGAGCGAGGGCAGCAGCAACAGGGCTCCCAGCATGTTGATGATGAACATGAAGGCCATCAGCAGCCCCATGTCGGCCTGAAACTTCAGCGCCGAGAAGGTCCAGGTACCGACGCCCACCGCCATCGTGGTGGCGGTGAACATCACCGCCGTGCCGCGCTGGCTCAAGGCCTGATGGAAGGCATCGGGCAGCGTGTCGCCCTGGCGGAAGCGATGCGCCATCCGTTCGTAGAAGTAGATGCCGTAATCAACCCCAATCCCGACCGCGATCGCGACCACCGGCAGGGTCGAGACCTTGAGACCGATTCCGAGCACCGCCATCAGGGCATTGCAGAACACCGCCGCGATCATCAGCGGCAGGATGATGCACAGGGTCGCACGCCAGGAGCGGAACTCGAGGAAGAACAACAGACTGATGGCGCCGAACACCAGCAGCAGGATGGTGACGGAGGCCGCATCGACCGCCTCGTTGGTCGCCGCCATGACACCCACGTTGCCGGAGGCGAGCAGGAAGTCGAGGCGATCGCTGCGGTTGGCCTCGCGGAAGGCCTTCACCTCGCGAATGACGTGCGCAATGGTCGCGCCCTCGTGGTCGCGGGTGAAGATCAGCACCTGCATCGCGCTGCAGTCGGTATTGAGCAGGCCGGTGCTGGTGTCGACCGGCGTCACCGACTGCGCCAGCACCGTCGGGTTGCGCGACAGCACGCGCCAGTTCGGGTTGCCCTCGTTCCAGCCGGCGTTGATCGTCTTCGCCACGCCGGGCAGGCCGACCACGCTCTGCACCCCATGCACGCCACGCATCGTCGTCTCGAAGCGGTCGATGGTGTCCATGATCTCGAAGTCGGTGCAGGCACCATCGACGCCCGTCGACTGCACGATCACCGACAGCACATCCACCCCGATCGAGAACGCGTCGACGATTGCCGCCGCATCCTGGTTGTAGCGCGAGTCCTCGTGCAGTTCGGGGATGCCGTGACCGAGGTCACCGGTACGCAGGTCGCGCGCCTTCCAGGTCGCCGCCCCCAGCAGCAGGGCGGTGATGAGCAGCACCACGGTGGCGCGGCGCGGTTCGGCCAGCGTGCGCAGGCGACCCCATAGCCAATGGTCCTTGGTCTCCGCGCCGATCGTGCGCTGCATCTCGCGCCCCCCCAGGCGCGTCCATGACAGCAGCAGCGGCAGCAGGAACATGTTGGTGACGAGGATCAGGCCCACGCCGAGGCCGGCGGTCAGCGCCAGCTCACGCACCATGTCGATCTCGATGCGGATGATGACCAGGAAGCCCACCACGGTCGTCGTCAGCGCCATGGAACCCGGCAGGAAAAGCCGCTGAAAGGCATTCTGGGCGCCCGCCAGCGGCCCCGCGCCCGCCATGATCTCGAGCCGCCAGGCGTGCGTCATCTGCACGGCATGGCTGACGCCGATGGCGAAGATGAGGAAGGGAACCAGGATGGACATGGGGTCGATGCCGAAGCCGATCAGCGGCAGCAGCCCCATCAGCCACACCACCGGCACCATGGCGCACAGCAGGGTCAGCGCAGCCAGCTTGATCGAGCCGGAATAGAGGAACAGCAGCACCGCGGTGATGCCGAAGGCGACGAGAAAGAACAGCAGCACGCCCCGCGCCCCATCGGTGATGTCGCCCACCGCCTTGGCAAAGCCGATGATGTGCACGTCCAGGCCTGCGCCCGCGTGGCGGGTACGCAAGTCCTCGAGCTGGCGGGCCACCGCGAGGTAGTCGAGGCGCGCGCCGGTGTTCGGGTCGATCTCAAGCAGTTCGGCGCTGATCATCGCCGCACGGTGGTCGTTCGACACCAGGCGCCCGACGCGGCCGGACTTGAGCACGTTCTCGCGCACCGTCTCGAGGTCCTCGGCCGTACCCTCGAAATCGGCCGGGATGACGTTGCCACCGGCAAAGCCGGCCTCGACCACCTCGATGAAACGCACATTGGGGGTGAACAGCGAGGTCACCGTGGCGCGATCCACGCCGGGGATGAAGAAGACCTCGTCGGTGGCGGCCTTCAGCGTGCGCATGAAGTCGGCGTTGTAGATGTCGCCCTCGTGCTGGCGCAGCGCCACCAGCACGCGGTTGGCCCCGCCGAAGGTGTTGCGATAGGCCATGAAGGTCTGCATGTACGGATGCTCGAGCGGGATCATCTTCTCGAAGCCCGCATCGACCTGCAGCCGGCTCGCCGAAGCGCCCAGCAGCACGGTGAGCACGACGAAGAGCCCCAGGAAGAGCCGGCGGCGCCGGAACAGCAGCAGGCCGAGGAACTCGACGAGCGACTTCAGCATCACGAACGCCCTCCGTCCGCGCGCGGCAATCGCAGGCGATCGGCGCCGTCCTCACCCACCAGCACGACCTCGTCTGCGCCTGTGTCGGCAACCGCCGCGCGGGAGCGGCGATCCACCCGCTCCACTCTTGCGAAGCTGCGTCCCTCATCCTCACTTACCAGCACCGCGCCGTTCTGCCCCACCAGCACCACGCGGCCGTCGCCCAGCACCCGCCCTCCGAAGAGCGAGCCCTGCACCTCGGTCGCCACCTCATGCCAGGTCTCACCGCCATCGTCCGAGCGAAACACATGGCCGCGCATGCCATACACGAGCACTCCGCCACCGGGCAGCGCGAGCGCACCGAAATACGAGCCCGAATAAGGCGATGCGAGCGCCTCCCAGCTCTCGCCCCCATCCTGCGAGCGCAACAGCGTGCCGGCCTCGCCGGCGATCAGGAAGACGTCCTCATCCACGCGGGCGATGGCATTCAGGTGCAGCGCCTCCTCATTCGCCTCGAGCTCGCGCCTCTCCCAAGTCGCGCCGCCGTCGGTGCTGAACTCGAAGCGGCCATAGGCACCGACGGCGAAGCCACGCCCGTCCTCGCCCAACCACACGCTCAGGAGGGGCTCCTCCGCCTCGGCGTCGAACCGGACCTCCGACCATGACTCGCCGCCGTCGTCGCTGCGCAGGATCAGCGCGTCGTGGCCGACCGCCACCAGGCGTCCTGCGTCGATGAAGCGCACCGCCGTCAAGGTCGCCGCAGTCGGCGACAGCGCCGCACGCCACTCGCTGCCGCGATCGTCGGAGATGAAAATGTGGCCGCGCTCGCCGACGGCGACCAGGCGGCCGTCCTCGCGCGCGGCCACATCGAGCATCTGCAGGTGGCCGATGCGGACCTGTGTCGGCGGCATCGGCGGATCGCTGCGCGGCGAGAATGCAAACGCCACTGCGGCAAGCACGAAGCCGACAAAGAGGATTCCGATCACGCGGTGCATGGCCACCCCCGAGGATCAGCGCGTCCCCACCCCACGCAGGCCGGCCGGCGTGAAGTCCGCCGGGCGGGCATCGATCACGTTGTAGACCCGCGGCTCATCGTTACGCAGGCCCATCGCGATGTAGCGACCGGACTGCAGGTCGTGGTGCACCTCGAGGTTGGGATAGACCATCGGGATGTCGTACCAGTTGATGGTGTGCAGCTCGGACACGCGCCACAACTGATCGCGGGCGTCGTACTTGTCCACCGCCAGAATCGACCAAGAATCCTCGTCCAGATAGAAGGTGCGGCGCTTGTAGCTGTGGCTGGTGCCGTCCTTCAGCGTCGAATCGACGACCCAGACGCGATGGAGCTCGTAGCGCGCCAGATCGGGATTCACATGCCCCGGCTTCAACACGTCCGCCATCGACACCGTGTTTCCGACCAGCTTGTAGGCGTTGTAGGGGACGAAGATCTCCTTCTTGCCCACCAGCGTCCAGTCGTAGCGGTCGATCGCGCCGTTGTACATGTCGAAATCGTCGTTGGTGCGCAGGCCATCGGCCGCCGTGCCGGGATTGTCGTAGGCGACGTTGGGTGCCAGGCGCACACGGCGCTGGCCCGGGTTGTAGGTCCAGGCCTGGCGGCGGTCGAGGAACTCATGCACCAGCAGGATCTGCCCGGCCAGGCGCGCCGGCGCGGTCACCGTCTGCAGGAAGTTGAACAGCTTGCCGGCCTCGATCTGATCGGGCCGCTTGCTCAGGCTGCCGTAGTGGAAATCGTACTGGTATTCGAACCGTACCGGCGTGTAGGTACCCTGGCGCGTGACTGCCGCCTGGCTCCAGTTCATCGCATAGGACTCGCCGCGATAGCGCGCGAGGTGGTTCCAGATCGCCTCCGCGCCGTTCTGCGGAATCGGGAAGGGAATGCCGCCGGTCGTGCCCTCGATCGTGCGCCCGCCATCGACCAGCTTTGCGCGGCTGGCGTTGGCGATGGTCTGCTCGTAATGCGCCTGCGGGAAGGCCGCGCTGCGGCGCGTCGGGTAGACGTTCATCTTCCAACTCGGGTAAGTCTTGAGCAGCGCGACCTGGCCCGGGGTGAGGCGGTCAGCGTACTGCTCGGCGTTCGACCCATCGATGGTGAACAGCACCGCATCGGCGGCGAAGGGGTCCGCATAATGCCCGCCCGGCTGATGCCCGGCCGGCGCCGAACTCAGGCCGCCGTCCCAGGCCGGGATCGTGCCGGCCGCGTTGCCGGCGCGCTCCGCCCCCATGGGCGTGAGCGCCTGTCCCAGACGCGATGCATCGGCCATGGCCGGCGCCGCCAGTGCCATTGCGAGCGCCGCGCCGAGAATCGTGAAAGTCTTGCGCATGTCGTTTGTCTCCAGATCCGGGGGTGCTCAGAACGAGTAGCTGACGCTGACCGACAGGAAGTCGCGGTCGTAGAGGGGATTGGTGTGGCTGGCGTAAGTCCGGGGCTGGCCAAGCGGGTTCGGGCTCGGATCAACCCCTGAAATCTTCTTTCCACCGAAGAAGGCGCTATAGGCGATGTCCGCCTGCCAGTTCTGGCGATAATTCATGCCAAGACCAAGCGTGACAGCCTTCGCCCCTTCGTTGAAGGAGGGCCCCCGCCCGCTCACATCATGCGAAAAGGCGATCCGCGGCGACAGGTTTGCACCCGCGACCGCATTCGGATACTCGAAGCGGGCAAGCAGGCGATAGCCCCAGGAATTCTCGGTCATGAAGCAACCGGAGCTCGTCGCGCCAAATGAAGTGGCCGTGGATGAGCCGACCTGAGGCAGGTGGCAACCTGCCGCGGCGAACTTGAGACTCGAGGGCAGGTCCAGATGTGTGTAGCCGATCTCACCTACCACCACCATCTGCTCGGCACCCAGCACCTGGGGCACGGCCTTCGTTCCGGTCAGTTGGACCTGATGCATCTTGACGCGCCGATAGCCCGTGACCTCGGCGCCATAGGGTTGCTGGAGGAAGGCGTTGGGCACAAAGGTGCCCGGCGCAACCTGCGTCACCCCTGTTCCCGTAATCTGGTTGGGGGCACCCAAGGCGGCAAGCAGTAGCTCTGCCGAAGGGAGTTGCACCGGCTGGTTCTTGCGATACGAATATTCACCCTGCAGGGCGATGCCGGCAGGCCCTGCTGTATTGAAGCTCAGGCCAAACAGCTTGATGTCCTTGGGATAATCAACGAAGTACTCGCCGCCCCGCCCGCCTGCGTAAGCGCATCCACCTGGCAGGCCGGTCGGCCCAGAGGCAACGACTGGGTCAAACACGGTGCACCCAGGGATCGGCGTGCCATGTGTCGAATACCCACCGCGAGAGCCCGAAACGAAAGGAGTCCGGCTGTGGTAGTTGACGTGGTAGAAGCCGAACTCGGTGTAATTCCACTCCGGCACCAGCATCCGTAGCGCAAGCCCATACTCGCCGCCGTTGCCCGGCTCGCGGTCCTTTGCGCGAGGCGCAAAAAGCTGGGCTGTCGTACCCAGAGGTCCAAGCGGAGTAACGGCCGCTGGCGGCTTGTTGCCGTCATCCAGCCTGCCGAAGCCCGTGTACGCAATGTTGCCTCCCGCCGACACAAAATCATTCGTACTGAAGAACGTCCCAGCCGGCTCGATCTTGGTCTTTTCCCACTCCGCCATCCACACCAGTTCCGCGCTGACGTTGTCGGTGAGCTCCTGCGAAGCCCACAGCATGCCGATCGGCGTTAGGCCCTCGCGCAGCTCCGAGCCGGGGATGCGCAGGCGGCTCACATTGACCGGGTTCAGGATGTTGATGCCGTTCTGGATGAAGGTGCTCTCGCCCCAGCTCACGACCTGGCGGCCGGCACGCAGGTTCAGCGTGCGGCCACCGACATCGAAGCGACCACGCACATAGGCATCCAGGATCTCGGCATCGCGCCCCAGTTCGCTGCGGGCGGCATTGCTCATGCCGCTCTTGTTCATGAAGGCGTGGTCGTAGAAGTAGGAGGCGCGGAAGAAGGCGCCATAGTTGCGGTAATTGAGCTCCAGATCATGGGTCGCCTTGAAGGCCAGCGACACCATGTCGCCCTTGTCGTACTTGAGATTGCCGTCGTCGGAGTTCGGGTCGCGCGAGGTGCCGCCGTTGGCGATGCTGATCAGCGAGGATTCGCGGTCCTGCATCCGCCACAGCCCCCCCACCGACAAGGTGGTATCGAAGCTGCCGCTCAGCTCGCCGCTGGCGCTGCTGAACTCGAAGGCCTGCACGGCCGCGGGCGCAGTGAAGGCAAGCACGACGGCGGACGCCAGGATGGCGCGGCGCGGCGCGGCTCGATGTTTGATCCGATTCATTGAACTCCTCCTTGGTGACGGCTCCGCGCTCCTTGGTGGGCGGGAAATTCTTCATTGATGCGGGCTGATGTGCGGATCGATTTTTCTAATTCAAACGTTTGTTTGAATAGTACAAAGTCCTGCTCCCAAGTCAAGCCGGTGTGCGTGCTTTTCCTCACGGACGCCCGCACCAATTTGACGCGGGCCCACGCTGCCAACAGAATCCGCTGCCTGCATGCCGTTGCCCGGCCCGGGGCCGGCGTATTGCCGCGCTTTTGGCGCGCGCGTCGATGCCGAGCCGGACACCCTCTCGCCCAACTGGACCCCTTCATGAGACGCGCCCCTGCTGCCGCCCTGCCCGGCCCCGAGCCCACCGAACGCCGCGACTGGGAGACCCTGAAGAGCCTCATCCCCTTCATCTGGGCGTACAAGGGCCGGGTCATCTTTGCGCTCGCCTGTCTGGTCGCCGCGAAGGGGGCCAACGTCTCGGTGCCGCTGGTGTTCAAGCACGTCATCGACGGCCTGACGATCACGCCCGAGCAGGCCTTCCTGATCGCGCCGGCCACCCTCCTGCTCGCCTACGGCGTGCTGCGCTTCTCCACCTCGCTGTTTACCGAGCTGCGCGAGGTGGTCTTCGCGCGGGTGACGCAGCAGGCGGTGCGCGAGATCTCGCTGCGTGTGTTCCGCCACCTGCACGCGTTGTCGCTGCGTTTCCATCTCGAGCGCCAGACCGGCGGCCTCACCCGCGACATCGAACGCGGCACACGCTCGATTGGTTCCTTGATCAGCTACACGCTGTATTCCATCCTGCCGACACTGATCGAGATCGGCATGGTGATCGCGATCCTGCTGGCGCAGTACGACGCGGTGTTCGCACTGATCACCCTGACGGCGCTGGTCCTCTATGTCGTCTTCACGGTCAAGGTCACCAACTGGCGCACCGCGCTGCGCCGCGAGGCCAACGAGCTCGACTCGGCCGCCAATGCACGTGCGATCGACAGCCTGATCAACTTCGAGACGGTGAAGTACTTCAACAACGAGGAGTTCGAGGCCCGGCGCTACGACGAGCAGCTGAGCAAGTGGATCAAGGCGCAGATCACCAACCAGTACTCGCTGTCGGCGCTCAATGTCGGCCAGGCGGCGATCATCGCGGTCGCCGTCACGGCAATGATGTGGCAGGCGGCGGTCCGGGTCGCCAGCGGCGAGATGACGATCGGCGACATCGTGCTGGTGAATGCCTTCATGATCCAGCTCTACATCCCGCTCAACTTTCTCGGTGTGCTGTACCGCGAGATCCGCCAGTCGCTCACCGACATCGAGCGCATGTTCGGCCTCATGCACCAGCATCGCGAGATCGCCGACGCGCCCGACGCACGCAGCCTGGCCAGCGGACGGGCGAGCGTGCGCTTCGAGCGCGTCAGCTTCGCCTACGACGCCAAGCGGCCGATCCTGTTCGACGTCGATTTCGACATCCCGGCCGGCCGCACGGTGGCGATCGTCGGCCAGTCCGGCTCGGGTAAGTCGACGCTCGCGCGCCTGCTGTACCGCTTCTACGACGTGCAGGACGGCGCGATCCGCATCAACGGCGAGGATATCCGCCAGCTCACCCAGGACAGCCTGCGCGCGGCGATCGGCATCGTGCCGCAGGACACGGTGCTGTTCAACGACACGCTGTTCTACAACATCCAGTACGGCCGGCCCGCGGCCTCGCGCCAGGAGGTCGAAGCCGCCGCACGCGCCGCGCAGCTCGAGGACTTCATCGGCCAGCTGCCGGAAGGCTACGAGACCCGCGTCGGCGAGCGCGGCCTCAAGCTCTCCGGCGGCGAGAAGCAGCGCGTCGCCATCGCGCGTGCGCTGCTGAAGAACCCCGCCATCCTGATCTTCGACGAGGCCACCTCGGCCCTCGACTCCAAGACGGAGAAGGCGATCCAGGCGCAGATCATGCGCGCCGCCGAAGGCCGCACCGCGCTGGTCATCGCCCACCGCCTGTCGACGATCATGGACGCCGACGAGATCATCGTGCTCGACAAGGGGCGCATCGTCGAGCGCGGCCGTCACACCCCGCTGCTGGCCGCCGGCGGCGCCTATGCGCAGATGTGGCTGCTGCAGCAGCAGGAGGAAGCGGCGCAGGATTGAGTGCCGCGGTTCTGCACGGACTTGAGACGCCGACGATCCATTAGAATCTGCGCTCGTCTCATCGCCATCCCACCTCTCCACCACCGCGCCCGCTCGCACCGAGGCTGTCTTGACCACCGCCCTGAGCCCCCGCAAACCCCGCCTCATCCTGCTTGCCACCGGCGGCACGATCGCCGGCACCGCCAGCTCGGCGACCGACACCCGCGGCTACACCGCGGGCCAGCTCAGCGCCGAAGCCCTGGTGGCGGCGGTGCCGCAGCTCGCCCGCCTGGCCGAGCTGACCTTCGAGCAGCTCTTCAACATCGACAGCAAGGACATGACGCCGCAGCACTGGCTGCTGCTGTCGCGCCGCGTGCAGATGCTGGCCGCGCATCCGGCGGTGGACGGCATCGTCATCTCGCATGGCACCGACACGCTGGAAGAGACCGCCTACTTCCTGCAGATCACGGTGAATGCGAGCAAGCCGATCGTGATGACCGCGGCGATGCGCCCGGCGACGGCCTTGTCGGCTGACGGGCCGCTCAACCTCTACCAGGCGGTCGAGCTCGCCTGCCGCCCGGCAGCCGCGCGCGCTGGCGTGCTCGCGGTGCTGGGCGATCGTATCCTGCCGGCGGCGAGCCTCGCCAAGCGCCACCCGACCGCAGTCGACGCCTTCAGCACGCCTGACGCACTCAGCGTACTGGCCAGTGACGCGGCCCTGCAGGCGCTCACCCCCTACCGCTACAGCCGCATCAGCCTGCCTGCCGAGCTCGTCACCCTGCCGCCGGTCGAGCTGCTGACGGTCGGCGCCGGGAGCTCGCCCGCGCTGGCTTCTGCGGTGGCCCGCGCCCTGGCGCGCGCCAGCCTGCTCACCGGCGGCGCGGGCCTGGTGCTGGCCCTGCCCGGCAACGCCAGCCTGCCCGAGAGCTGGCTGCCGGCGCTGCACGAGCTGCCGCATGCCGTCCCGGTGGTGCTCGCCAGCCGCTGCGGCGGTGGCGTCAGCCCTCAACGCGCGAACAGGCCGGGCAACTGGCTCAACGCCGGCGCGCTCGATCCGCTCAAGGCGCGCGTGCGCCTGATCGCCGGCCTGGGCGCCGGCCTGCGCGGCGCGCGCCTGCGGCGCTGGTTCGAGCGCGGCTGAAGGTCCCACCCTAAAGCCCTGGGTCGGACCCCCCGCCCGCGACCGCCGCCTCCACCATGCGCCGCGTCAGGTGCGGTGCGAAGCCCTCGATGAAGGCGTATACATAGGCGCGCAACCAGGCGCGCTTGCGCAGGCCGATGCGCGTCGTGCTCGACTCGAACAAGTGCGAGGCGTCCACCATGCCCAGCCTGCGATCCTCCTCGGCGTCGTAGGCCATACGCGCCAGGATGCCGATGCCCAGGTCGAGCTCAACGTACTTCTTGATCACGTCCGAGTCGATCGCCGACAGCACCACATTGGGCTTCAGGCCCCGCCCGATGAAGGCCTTGTTGATGTGGCTGCGGCCGGTAAAGGCATCGTCATAGGTGATGATCGGGTAGCGCGCGATGGCCTCGAGCGTGAGCGGCGACTCGCGCAGGATGGGGTGGCGCGGCGTCGCCACCACGCAGCGGTTCCACTGGTAGCAAGGCAGCATCACCAGTTCGTCGTAGTCGGCGATCGCCTCGGTGGCGATGGCGATATCGGCCGTGCCGTCGAGCACCATCTCGCACACCTGGCGCGGATTGCCCTGGTGCAGCGACAGCTTGACCTGCGGGTAGCGCAGCATGAAGTCGCGCACCACGCGGGGCAGCACGTAGCGCGCCTGGGTGTGGGTGGTGGCGATCGACAGGCTGCCGCTCGCCTCGTTGGCGAACTCCTCGCCCACCTGCTGCAGGTTGGCGAGATCGTGCAGCACGCGCTCGGCGATCTCCAGCACCGCCCGCCCAGGCTCGGTGATGTCCACCAGGCGCTTGCCATGGCGCACGAAGATCTCGATGCCGAGCTCGGACTCGAGCAGGCGGATCTGTTTGGACACGCCCGGCTGCGAGGTGAACAGCGCATCGGCCGCCTCGGACACGTTGAGCCCGCGCCGAGCCACCTCCTGGATGTAGCGCAGTTGCTGGATGTTCATGGCGGTCATCCTATATAACCAAATCTTCTTGAATACTAACTCAAAATGTCTTTTTGAAACTAAACCTCGGCGATACGATGCAGCGCACAACGACGCCCCAAAAAGAGAGCCAGCCATGTACCAGTACGACGAATACGACCAGCGCATCGTGGATGAGCGTGTCGCCCAGTTCGCCGATCAGACCCGCCGCTACCTGGCCGGGGAGCTCAGCGAGGACGAATTCCGCCCGCTGCGCCTGCAGAACGGCCTCTACATCCAGCGCCACGCGCCGATGCTGCGCATCGCCGTGCCCTACGGCAACCTCAATTCGAAGCAGCTGCGCACCCTGGGTCACATCGCCCGTCGCTACGACCGCGGTTACGGCCACATCACCACGCGGCAGAACATCCAGTTCAACTGGCCGCGCCTGGAAGACGTGCCCGAGATCCTCGGCCTGCTCGCCGGCGTGCAGATGCATGCCATCCAGACCTCGGGCAACTGCATCCGCAACGTCACCTCCGACCCCTTTGCCGGCGTCGCCGCCGACGAGATCGTGGACCCGCGCCCGTGGTGCGAGATCCTGCGCCAGTGGAGCACCTTCCACCCCGAGTTCGCCTTCCTGCCGCGCAAGTTCAAGATCGCGGTCAACGGGGCGAAGGAGGACCGCGCGGTGATCCAGGTGCACGACATCGGCCTCGACGTCGTGCATAACGCCGCCGGCGAACTGGGCTTCCGCGTGCTGGTGGGCGGTGGCCTGGGCCGCACGCCGATCATCGGCGAGGAGGTCGCCGCCTTCGTGCCCTGGCAGCAGATCCTCAACTACTGCGAGGCCGTGCTGCGCGTCTACAACCTGCACGGCCGCCGCGACAACGCCTACAAGGCGCGCATCAAGATCCTGGTGAAGGCGCTCGGCGTGCCCGAGTTCGCGCGCCAGGTCGAGGAAGAGTTCGCCCGCCTCAAGGATGGCCCGTCCACGCTGACCCAGGCCGAGATCGACCGCGTCGCCAGCCGTTTCAACGATCCCGTACTGGGCGCGCTGGAAGCGGACACGGGCTACCGTGCCCGCCTCGCCGAGGACAAGGCCTTCGCCGCCTGGGCACGCCGCAACGTGCGCGCCCACCGCGTGCAGGGCTATGCCAGCGTGGTGCTGTCGCTCAAGCCCTACGGTGTGGCGCCGGGCGACCTCACCGCCGACCAGTTCGAAGCCGTCGCCGATCTGGCCGACCGCTACGCCTTCGGCGAGGTGCGCAGCACCCATGAGCAAAACATCGTCCTGGCCAGCGTGCGTGAGAGCGAACTGTTCGCGCTGTGGCAGGCGGCCCGTGCGATCGGCCTGGCGACGCCCAACATCGGCCTCCTGACCGACATCATTGCCTGCCCCGGCGGCGACTTCTGCGCGCTCGCCAACGCCAAGTCGATCCCGATCGCCAACGCCATCCAGGACCGCTTCGACAACCTCGACCACCTGTTCGACATCGGCGAGCTCGAGATCAACATCTCGGGCTGCATGAACGCCTGCGGCCACCACCACGTCGGCCACATCGGCATCCTCGGCGTCGATAAGAACGGTGCCGAGTGGTACCAGGTCACGATCGGCGGCGAGCAGGGCAACCAGGCCGCGCTGGGCAAGGTGATCGGCCCGTCCTTCGCCGCGGCCGAGATGCCCGACGTGATCAGCTCCCTGATCAACAACTACATCGACAACCGCCACGACGACGAGCGCTTCATCGACACCGTGCGCCGCATCGGGGTCGAATCCTTCAAGACCCGCGTGTATGCCGAACGCAGCGCGCGCCAGCAAGCCGGAGAGACCGCCCATGTCTGACATCATCAAGAACGGCCGCGTCCACGCCGACGAATGGACGGTGCTGCGCCTGGCCGAGGGCGCCAACGTGGATGAGGCCGCCACCGTCGCGCTGCCGCCGGGCCGCGTGATCGTGCCGCTGGCCGTGTGGCAGGCGCGTCGCAGCGAGTTGCTGGCGAAGGCCGAAGCCGGCGTGCTCGGCGTGTGGCTGGCCGGCAACGAAGACCCCGCCGCCCTCGCTGACGATCTGCTGCGCCTGCAGCTGGTCGCGATCGACTTCCCCAAGTTCGCCGATGGCCGCGGCTACTCGATCGCCACCTTGTTGCGCACCCGCCACGGCTACACCGGCGAACTGCGCGCCATCGGCGACGTGCTGCGCGACCAGTTCTTCTTCCTGCTGCGCTGCGGCTTTTCGGTGCTGCAGCCGCGCGAAGGCAGATACACGCCGGCGCAGCTCGAGGCGGCGCTCGCCAGCCTGCGCGACTTCTCCCAGCCCTACCAGGGCGCGGTCGACCGCCCGGAACCCTTGTTCCGCCGCCAGCCGCGCAACCCGCTGAACAAGGAGGCCGCCTGATGAACGCCAGCGTCTCCCTGCTGCGTCCGGGCGCCGGCAACCCGGCGACCCACCCGCAACTCACTGACGCCCTGCGCGCCACGGTCGGCGCCAAGGCGGCGGCAGCCCAGGCGCTGCTGCGCGAGGCCGTGGCCGAATTCGGCGACCAGGGCGAGCTCACCTTCGCCAACAGCTTCGGCGCCGAGGACATGGTGCTCACCGACCTCATCCTGGCGAACGCGCTGCCGATCGAGATCTTCTCGCTCGACACCGGTCGCCTGCCGGCCGAGACCTACACCCTGATCGGCGAGGTGGAGCGGCGCTACGCCACCAAGCTCAAGATCTACTTCCCGGACGCCACGGCGGTCGAGAGCCTGGTGCGCAGCCACGGCATCAACGCCTTCTACGACTCGGTCGAGCTGCGCAAGGCCTGCTGCGGTGTGCGCAAGATGGAGCCGCTGCGCCGCGCGCTGGCCGGCAAGAAGGCCTGGATCACCGGCCTGCGCGCCGCCCAGTCGGTCACCCGCGCCGGTCTGCCGCTGCGCGAGTTCGATTCCGCCAACGGTCTGCAGAAGCTCAACCCCTTGTCGGACTGGACGGAGACCGAGGTCTGGGCCTATATCCGAATCAACGAGGTCCCGTACAACGCGCTGCATGACCAGTTCTACCCCAGCATCGGCTGCGCGCCCTGCACGCGCGCGATCGCCGTCGGCGAGGATGTGCGCGCCGGGCGCTGGTGGTGGGAGAACCCCGAGTCCAAGGAATGCGGCCTGCACGTCAAGGAGGGCTGACACGATGAACGGCAAGCACCCTGCCCAGGCGGCGCACGGCACCGCCGTCGGCGCCCACCGCCGCAGCCTGCAACACCGCCTCGAAGCGCTGCGCGCCGGCCTGAAAGCCGCGCTGCGCGCCTTCCGCCCCCATCCGAACAAGCATCCGCAACGGTAATCACAACATGTCGACGCTGACCAAACAGACTCTGTCCCACCTCGACTGGCTCGAGGCCGAAGCCATCCACATCCTGCGCGAGGTCGCCGGCCAGTGCGCCAACCCGGTGCTGCTGTTCTCCGGCGGCAAGGACTCGATCTGCCTGCTGCGCCTGGCCGAGAAGGCCTTCCGGCCGGGCCGCTTCCCCTTCCCGCTGATGCACATCGACACCGGCCACAACTACAAGGAAGTGACCGACTTCCGCGACAAGCGCGCCGCCGAACTGGGCGAGCGCCTGATCGTGCGCTCGGTGGAAGACTCGATGGCGCGCGGCACCGTGGTGCTCAAGCACCCGGGCGAGTCGCGCAACAAGCACCAGTCGGTGACGCTGCTCGAGGCGATCGAGGAGTTCGGCTTCGACGCCTGCATCGGCGGCGCCCGCCGCGACGAGGAGAAGGCGCGCGCCAAGGAGCGCATCATGAGCTTCCGCGACGAGTTCGGTCAGTGGGATCCGAAGAACCAGCGCCCCGAGTTGTGGAACCTGTACAACGCGCGCAGCCACAAGGGCGAGAACATCCGGGCGTTTCCGATCAGCAACTGGACCGAGCTCGACGTGTGGCAGTACATCCAGCGCGAGCAGCTGGAGTTGCCGTCAATCTATTTTGCACATGTGCGCCCGGTGGTGCGCAAGAGTGGACTTTTGCAGCCGGTGACGGACCTGACGCCGGCGCAGGACGGCGACGTGGTCGAGGACGTGCTGGTGCGCTTCCGCACCGTGGGCGACATCACCTGCACGGCGCCGGTGGAATCCGATGCGGATACGGTGGAGAAGATCCTCGCCGAGACGGCGACCACCACGATCACCGAGCGTGGCGCGACGCGGATGGATGACCAGACTTCCGAGGCGTCGATGGAGCAGCGGAAGAAGGAAGGGTATTTCTGATTTTGGGGTGTTGGTGATCGACGGTTCGTTGCGGGGACGCGCACGGGGAATTTCTTCCGGGGCTGCGGAAGAAATTCCCGGCAGCGCCCCGGCGGATCGCAGGCACCCACGCCTCGCCAGCAACCGAATTTGACGAAGAAAGATTGAAGGAATCATGACCATGTCCGCCCCTGAACACCTGCCCGAGATCGACAACGGCCTGCTGCGCTTCCTGACCTGCGGCAGCGTCGATGACGGCAAGAGCACCCTGATCGGCCGTCTGCTGTTCGACACCAAGACCATCCTCGCCGACACCCTCAACGCCATCGAAAAAACTTCCGCCAAGCGCGGGATGAGCGCGGTCGACCTGTCGCTCCTCACCGACGGCCTGCAGGCCGAGCGCGAGCAGGGCATCACCATCGACGTCGCCTATCGCTACTTCTCCACCGGCCGGCGCAAGTACATCATCGCCGACGCCCCCGGCCACGAGCAGTACACCCGCAACATGGTGACCGCCGCGTCCACCGCCAACCTCGCCATCATCCTCATCGATGCGCGCAAGGGCGTGCTCACGCAGACCCGCCGCCACTCCTACCTCGCCAGCCTGGTCGGCATCCCGCACCTGGTGGTCGCGGTCAACAAGATGGACCTGGTGAACTACGACCAGGCGGTGTTCGAGCGCATCAAGGCCGACTACCTCGCCTTCGCCGGCAGGCTCGGCATCGCGGACGTGCGCTTCATCCCGATCTCGGCGCTGGAAGGCGACATGATCGTGGACCGCGGCGAGCGCCTGGGCTGGTACCAGGGTCCGACCCTGCTCGACATCCTCGAGAACGCCCCCGCCGCCCACACCGAGCAGGCCGAGGACTTCCGCTTCCCGGTGCAGTTCGTGTGCCGACCGCAGGACTCGGCCAACCCCGAGCTGCACGACTACCGCGGCTTCATGGGCCGGGTCGAATCGGGCGAGATCGCCGTCGGTGACGCGGTCACGGTGCTGCCTTCGGGTTCCACCAGCCGCATCAAGCGGATCGAGATCGGCGGCGAGAGCCTGCCGCGCGCCATCCACGAGCAGTCGGTCAGCCTGCTGCTCGAGGACGAGATCGACATCTCGCGCGGCGACCTCATCGTCAAGTCGAGCGAGGCGCCCGAGCCGGTCAAGCAGATCGACGCCACCGTGTGCTGGCTGTCCGAGACGCCGCTGTCGCCGGCGCGCACCTACCTCGTGCGCCACACCACCCGCGAGGTGAAGGCCAAGCTGGCGAAGATCGACTACCGGCTGGACGTGAATACGCTCGAGCATGAAGCCGCCGCCGGCCTGGCGATGAACGACATCGCCCGCGTCACCCTCAAGCTCGCGCAGCCGATCGTCGCCGACCGCTACAGGGACAACCGCGCCACCGGCGCCTTCATCATCATCGACGAGAGCACCAACAACACGGTGGGCGCCGGCATGATCGGCTGACCGGCCCGCTGGAAAGCCCGTTTTGCACGCGCGCGCGGCGCTGCCGATAATGTCGGCAGCGCCGTTTCCTTTCCTGCTCCTCTTCCATTCATGCCCGCCCCCGACGCCCTATCCGCCGACGCCGCCCGCACCCGCCTCGACAAGTGGCTGTGGGCCGCGCGCTTCTTCAAGCATCGTACCGGCGCCACCGAGGCGGTCGATGGCGGCAAGGTCAAGCTCAACGGCTTGGCGGTGAAGCCGGCCCGCGAGGTGAAGGTCGGCGACCGGCTCGACATCACCATCGGCGAGGACACGCGCACCGTGATCGTGCGCGCCATCGCCGACAAGCGCGGCTCGGCCACGGTCGCGCAGACGCTGTACGAGGAGACCGCCGAGAGCATCGAGGCGCGCGAGCGCGCCCGCGAACTGCGCAAGTTTGCCGCCACGCCCGGCGCCGACCTGCATGGCCGCCCGACCAAGCGCGACCGGCGCAAAATGGATCGCTTCGGCGGTTACTGAAGCCGCGACCCGACCTCGTCCGACGAGGCGCGCAGGCGCATGCGCCGGGCCGAGTTTGTTGGCGCGAACTTGTCCGCGCCATCTACACTCGGACTCACAGGGCCGGCAGCAGGGTTCGGCGGCGCAGGACGACGAAGGAGGCGAGATGACGACAAGCGCATTCAGGCTCATGCGAAGCTTCTTCAGCCTGGTGCTGATCGTCCTTGCCCTGTCGATGGCGCTGGCAGGCGCGTTGACGGCGCAGCCGGCAGGCGGCGCACTGGTGCTGCGCGTCGAGGGCGCCATCGGCCCGGCGAGCGCGGACTACATCCGCAAGGGCCTGGCACACGCAGCCGACGCCGGGGCGCAACTGGTGGTCATCGAGCTCGACACCCCGGGCGGGCTCGACACCTCGATGCGCGCGATCATCAAGGACATCCTCGCCTCACCCGTGCCAGTGGCGACCTTCGTCGCGCCCGAAGGGGCGCGCGCCGCAAGCGCCGGCACCTACATCCTGTACGCCAGCCACATTGCCGCGATGGCGCCGGCGACCAACCTGGGCGCCGCCACGCCGGTGGCGATCGGCATCGGCGGCCCCCAGCCGGGACGGACCTCACCGCGCGAGGCGCCGCCGGCCGGGCAGGCAGGCGCGGATGATCAGGAGGGCGCAGAGGCGAAGCACGCCAAGGAGGCGTCCGGGTCAGAGGACGGCAGTGGCACCGACCCGCGCCCGCCCGCCCCGCCCGCAGCCGCGGGCTCCCGACCGCAGACCACCACACCCGCGGACGCCATGGCGGCCAAGTCGATGTCCGACGCCACCGCCTACATCCGCAGCCTGGCGCAGTTGCGCGGGCGCGACGTCGACTTCGCCGAGCGCGCGGTGCGCGAGGCCGCCAGCCTGTCGGCCGAGGAGGCACTGGCCGCGGGGGTGATCGACGTCATCGCCTTCGACACCGCCGAGCTGCTGAAAAAGCTCGACGGCCGCGAGGTCGCCGTGCTCGACGGCACGCGCACCCTGGCCACCGCCGGCCTCGCCGTCGAGCGCCTGGAGCCCGACTGGCGCAACCGCGTGCTGGCGGCGCTCGCCAACCCGCAGGTGGCGCTGATCCTGATGATGATCGGCATGTACGGACTGTTCTTCGAATTCACCTCGCCCGGCTTCGGCGTGCCCGGCGTGGCGGGCGCAATCTCGCTGCTGATCGCGCTCTATGCCTTCCAGCTGCTGCCGGTGAACTGGGCCGGCGTGCTGCTGCTGGCGGTGGGCGCGGCGCTGATGCTGGCCGAGGCCTTCCTGCCCAGCTTCGGCGTGCTGGGCGTGGGCGGCATCATCGCCTTCGTGGTCGGCGGCCTGTTCCTGATGGATGCGGACGTGCCCGGCTTCGGCATCCCGCTCGCGCTCATCGTCGGCATGGCGCTGGCGAGCGCGGCCATCATCATCGCCATCGGCACCTTCGCTGCGCGCAGCCATCGCCGCCCGGTGGTCAGCGGCAGCGAGGAGATGCTCGGCGCGCTCGGCACTGTCGGCGCCCCCGCCGAAGGCGGCGGCTGGTGGATCCACGTGCACGGCGAGACCTGGCGCGCGCGCAGCCCGCAGCCACTCGTCCCGGGCAGCCGCGTCCGCGTCCAGGGCATCGACGGCCTCACCCTCGAGGTCGTCCCGGCCGAGAGCCCAACCGATTCATCCCACATCTACCCGGGGAGTACATCGTGATGATCGACCTTCAATTCGGCTTTGCGCCGCTGGTCCTGCTGCTGATCTTCCTCATCATTGCCGCGCTGAAGATCCTGCGCGAGTACGAGCGCGGCGTCATCTTCATGCTCGGCCGCTTCTGGCGGGTGAAAGGTCCCGGCCTGGTGATCGTGATCCCCGGCCTGCAACAGATGGTGAAGGTGGACCTGCGCGTGGTGACCATGGACGTGCCTTCGCAGGATGTCATCTCCAGGGACAACGTGTCGGTCAAGGTCAATGCGGTGGTCTACTTTCGCGTCGTCGACCCGCAGCGGGCGATCATCCAGGTCGAGGACTACTTCAACGCGACCAGCCAGCTCGCGCAGACGACGTTGCGCGCGGTGCTCGGCAAGCACGAGCTCGACGAGATGCTGTCCGAGCGCGAGAAGCTCAACACCGACGTGCAGCAGATCCTCGACGCCCAGACCGACGCCTGGGGCATCAAGGTCGCCAACGTCGAGATCAAGCATGTGGACCTCAACGAGACCATGGTGCGCGCCATCGCCCGCCAGGCCGAGGCCGAGCGCGAGCGGCGCGCCAAGGTGATCCACGCCGAGGGCGAGAAGCAGGCCGCCGAGACCCTGCTCGAAGCCGCCCAGATGCTGTCGCGCGACCCGGCGGCGATGCAGCTGCGCTACCTGCAGACGCTGACCCAGGTGGCGGGCGACAAGAGCTCGACGCTGGTGTTTCCGGTGCCGGTGGATCTGCTGGGCAAGCTGATGGGGTCGGGCTCAGGCAAGCCCTGAGCCCTGATGCGCGCGGCAGCGACTCAATCCACCACCGGCCTGAACACCCACTCCGCATAGCCCGCCGCGCTTGCCGCGACGTCGCCCAGCTCGGGCGGAAAGCCGTCGCGACGGATCGGCGCCTGGGTCGACAGGCTATGCACGCCGAGGATGGCGTTGCCGTCGCGCTCGACGCCCCACTCGGTCGTTCCGGTCATCGGGTCGCGATACACCTTGCGCAGATGGCGGCGCGGCGTGGGCCAGCGCTTGTCCTCGACGAGCTGGGCGAGTTCGGTGGGCCGCGAGGGCGTGCCGACCGGGGTTTCGCGCGCGTAGCTGGCAAGCGCGCGGGCCATCTCGGCGCCGATGGCGATCAGCTCCGCCTCGCGCTCACGCTGGGTGACCTGCTGCCAGACCACGCCGGTACGGGCGACGAACAGGCCCATGCCGGCGACCAGGAACAGCACCAGCAGATAAGTGTAGCCACGCTGGCCGGCGCGCAGGCCCATCGTGCTACCACTCGGCAAAGGGTCGGCCGTTGCGTCCGCTGCCGCGCGCGCCGCTGCGCACGTCCCACACCCCGCTGTCGGCGGGATCCGGCGGCGGCACCAGCTCCCAGGTCTGGGCCGACTCGGTCATCGGGTCGACAGGCAGCTTGCGCAGGTAACGCTTGTCGACCAGCTCGTTGAGCGTGGCGGGGTACTTGCCGGTGTCGGCGCGAAACTTGTCGATTGCGTCACGCATGACCTCCAGCGACTGCGCCAGCGCCTTCTCGCGCGCGCTGTCGACCTGGCCGAAATAGCGCGGCGCGGCGATGCTGAGCAGGGTGGCGATGATCGCCATCACCACCAGCAGCTCGATCAGGGTGAAGCCGCGGCGCAGCGCCGGCGGCACGAAGCGGGTCATGCGCTCACCATTCCTTGTAGGGCACGCCGTTGAGCCCGGTGCGCTCGGACAGCGAATGGATGTCGAACACGTCCTGACCCTCGCGCGGCGCATCGGGCGGGCTGGCGTAGCTGCGCCGGCCCCAGCTGCGTTCGGGCTCGACGCTGGGGTCGGTGTGCATCGGGTCGCGCGGCAGGCGGCGCAGGAAGTAGATGCGCCGGCCCTCGTCGTCCTTGACGTCGGGCACGCCCTCGACCAGCACGCGCAGGTTGGGCGGATAGCCCGAGGCGCCGGTCTTCTGCTCGATGCGGCCTTGGTCATAGGCGGCCTTGTAGGCGTCGAGCGCGTTGCGCACCTGGCGCAATGCGGTGCGCAGCTCCGACTCCTTGCTGCGCTGCGCAGCCAGTTCGGCCAGCGGCAGCACGCCGGCAGCGAGCACGCCGATGATGGCCAGGGTGACCACCAGTTCGATCAGCGTGAAGCCTCGCGCGCGCCGCGTCATGGGGCAAGGATGTTGACCGCGGCCGCGCCGGCGGCCGGAGCCGGCACCTGGCGCCCGCCGAGGTCGAAGATCAGACCATTGATGCGCACGTTGGCCGCGCCGGTGGCCCCTTCCTTGACCTTGAAGCCGATTGGCACCGTCGTCGGCAGGTTGCCTGCGGGCAGCGCGGTGGTCGCCTGGCCGTTCTCGGACGGCGCGAAGCCGACCGGCTCGAGGCGCTCGACGTCGTAGTCGAACTCGATCAGCACGCCGTTGTGGCCGCCGCGGCCATCGAGCTTGAGCGACAGCGTCAGGGCGCCGCCCGCGACGGCGCTGTCGGGCGCGGCCAGATCGACCACCACGCTGCCGGGGTCGAACTCGGCTGCGCCCGACGGCAGCAAGGACGTCGCCGCCACGCTTGCCGCGGCAGCCGCAACCCCGGGCTGGCCGGTGCCGCTCACCAGCAGGCTCTCCGGCGCCATCGGTCCAATGCGCAGCGGCGCCGCGCCGACCAGGGCCTCGGTGCCGGCGGCGAGGTCGTCGCGGGTGAAGGCGGGGGCGACGATGTTGCGCACGATGCGCGGGGTGATCAGCAGCACGATCTCGGTGCGCGCCGCCTGGTCGCGCTCGGACGAGAACAGGCGTCCCACCACCGGCAGGTCGCCCAGGCCGGGCAGGCGCAGGTTGCTGCCGCGCTCCTCGTCGTTGATGAGTCCGGCCAGCACCTGGGTCTCACCGTGCTTCAGGCGCAGCGTGGTCGCGGCGCTGCGAGTGCCGATCTGGTAGGCGAGCGAGCCTTCGGGGCCGGGCACCTCGCGCACGATGTTGCTGACCTCGAGCGCGACCTTGATCGCCACCTCGTCATCCAGCGTGACGCTCGGCTCGACGTCGAGCTTGAGACCGACGTCCAGATAGCTCACGGACGCCGCCACACCGACGTTGGCGGTCGACGTGGTGGTGAACACCGGCACCTTCTCGCCGATATGCACCTTGGCCTCGGCGCGGTTCTTGACCCGGATGCGCGGGTTGGCGAGCAGCGTGGTGTCGCCGTCCTCGGCGCGCAGGCGCAGCACCGCCGCCGGGTTGGACACGAAGGGCACCAGCCCGCCGGTGTCGTTGAGCTTGATGACACCCTCGCGCAAGGGGCCGACGTTCTGGCCGTCGATCGCGCCCCAGCCGATCTGCTGCGGAAACTCGAGGCCGATCTTGCGCAGCGTGCTGCGGCTCACCTCCAGCACCTCGACCTCGAGCATCACCTCCGGCTCGGCGACGTCGAGCGCGGCGACCAGGCGCTCGGCCAGGCGCATCGCCTCGGGCGTGTCCTTCATCACCAGCAGGTTGAGCTTCTCGTCGATGAAGACGTCACGCGTCTTCACCACCTGCTTGATGAGATTGAGCGCCTGCTTCACGTCGGCGTTGGCGAGGTAGAAGCTACGCGACACCAGCTCCTGGTATTCGCGCTGCTTGGCCGGCGTGGCCGGGTAGATCAGCACCGAATTGGCGTTGAGCAGCTTGCGCTCGATCTGCTGGGTGGCGGTGAGCAGCTTGATGACCTCGTCGACCGAGGTGTCGCGCACGAACAGGCTGACCAGGGCGTCGTCGCGCACGTCGCTGTCGAACACGAAGTTGAGCCCGGCCGCGCGCGACAAGGCCTCGAACACCACGCGCAGCGGGGCATCGCGGAACTGCAGGTTCACCTTCTTCGTCAGCGGCCCGGCCAGCGAGGCGATCGGGGGCTGCAGCAGGCGACGCTCGTCGAGCTCGCGCAGCAGGCGGCGGGCACGGGTGTTGGCGGGGGATTCGGCCAGCACGGAGCGCACCAGGCGCTCAGCGTTGGCGCTGTCGCCGCGCACATAGGCGGCCTCGGCCTCGTCCAGGCGCTGCAGCCGCCGACGCTCGTCGGTCAGGGTGTCGAGGCCGCTACGGGCGCGGGCATTGGCTGGATCGACACTGAGCACTTCGCGGTACAGGCGCTCGGCCTGCTCGAACTGGGCGAAGGCGCGTGCGCGCTCGGCCTCGCCGAGCCAGCCGACCGCGAGCGCGTCACGCCGGGCCAGGTAGCGCGCGCGCAGGTCGGCGTTGCGCGGCTCGGCGACGACGGCCTCGCCAAGACGGCGTAGCTCGGCGACCGGATCCGCCTCCACTGCGGCGTCGTGCGGCATCGCCGGCAGCGGCGTGGCGCAGCCGGCGAGCAAACCGGCGGCGGCGAGCGCCACTGCGCTGAGCGCATGCAGCTTCTTCAGTCGGGATGTCTTCATCTTCTCAGTCCTGCCCGGTCTCGAGCACCTGCCGCTCCTGCATCGGCAGATAGGTGAATTCGATCTGTGTCTGCGTCACGCGCTCGACACGGTAGTGCTCGCCGATGCGCTCGCGCACGCCCACCAGATGGAGCTCTTCGCCTTCCATCAGCATCACCGTGCGGCGGCCGCCGCGCTCAATGCTGCCGATGAAGGTGAACGGCAGCGGCGGTGCGCTCGGTGCCACGGCAAGCGGCACCCCCTGGTTCAGTTGCGCCTGCACGCCCGCCGCAGGCTGCAGCAGGTCGGAAGCGGACGCCGGCCAGGGCTCGCGCACGATCGCGAGCGCCCCCCCGGCCTGCGCTGCGACCTCGCCCGCACGGTCGCGCACGGCTGCGGATGCGGGCACGGGTGTGCGCGCGGAGCGGACCACCGGCGCGGCCACCTCCGCCTCGCCGCTGTCCTCGACCTGCGCAGCCCACCACGTCGCCGCCAGCGTCGCGATCAGCGCTGCCGCCATTCCCCACTGTCGCGGCTTCATGGCGCCCCCCGGTTCACGAATACCAGTAGGCGCAGTTCCCCCTCGACGAAGTCGCTGCGCGCATCCGCGCGTCGCAGCGCGATCGCCTCCAGCGCCACATGCGGTGCGGTGGCGATGAGCTCGGACAGCCAGCCGTAGAGCGCACCGTATTCGGCGCGCACCGGCAGGCTCAGTGCGACTCGTAGCAGCGGCGCGCCCGCCTCCTCACTGACACGGTAGTCGCTGCGGTCAACATCGATGCCATGGGTCTCGGCCTGCACCTGCAGCGCGGCAAGCAGGGCGGGCAGCTCACTGCGGGGCGGGAAGCCCTGGTAGAAGGCCTGCAGGGTATGGCGGTCGATGCCGGTCGGCGCCGCACGCGCCGGCGTGTCGCCGCCGAGCAGCACGGCGCGTTCGGCGCCGAGCGCCGCACGGCGCGTCTCGATGTCGCTCGCAGCTTGCTGGTCCACCGCCACGGCCAGTGCGAGCAGCAAGCCTCCGCAAGCCCCCGCCCAGCCGGCGCCGCGGAAAGCCCGGCGCAAGGCTTCGCGCACACGCAGCATCCGTTTCATGGCGCCGTCCTCCAGTGCGCGGTGAGGATGAAGCGCACCACCATCTGCGGGCCCTGTGTCACCCACTCATGGCTGTCGATGCGGGCCTCGCGCAGTGCGGCGGTGCGCTGCAGCTTCTCCACATAGGCAAACGCCGCCTCCACCGATTGCGCCTCGCCGGTCATGCGCAGCGTGCCGCGCCCGGCGTCGCCCTGCAGGTCGAGCACCGCCAGCTCGGGATGGCGGGCGCGGTCGAGGTCGGCGAACAGCGCAGCCCAGTCGGCATTGAGCACGCCCGCGACGCGCTGCGCGGGTTCACGCTCTTCGGGCGTAGCTGGCGTGCCGGTGCGCGCCGCCTGCTGCGGACGCGAGTCGCGCAATTCCGCGCGTAGCCTCGCGGTCAGCGCCTCGCGCTCGGCGAGCTCGGCCTGGGCGGCCTGCCAGTCGTAGGCCGCCAGGCCGAGCGCCGCCGCGCCGATCGCAAGCAGCAGCCAGCCAGGCAACCGCGGCCGGCGACGACGCGGCGGCGCGAAATCGAGCTCGATCGTGGCTGGCGCGTTGGAGAAAAGCTTCATGCCGGCAGCTCCACATCGACCCGCCGCCAGGCGACGGGCGGGCTGCCGGCAAAGCCTGCGGCATAGACCACACCCCCCGGCTGCGTGCCCTCCACGGCCTGCTCGGCGGAGCTGGGGTGGGGGCCGGCATCGCGCATCCAGGCCTCGAGCATCAGACGCAGCGCCGCGGCACCGTCGTCGCGCACCGCCTGGCTGCGCACGCCGGCCCAGGTTCCGCCCGACCACATGCCGACCGTGAGTCGGCCGTCGCACAGCAGGGCAAGCGCAGCGTAGACGCCATCGACCTCGTCGAAGCGCCGGCGCAAGACGTTGTAGGCAGTGATGAAATCCCCCGCAATGCCCTCGAGCAGGCAGCCGTGGCGTGCTGCGAAGCCCTGCGCCGCAGCCACCACCGCGGCAGGTGCGGCGCAGGCGAGCGCCGGCAGGTCGAACGCATCGCGGTCCGCCGCCAGCACCCAGTCCGGGGCGCCGACGCCATGTACCTCAGCGAAGCGATGGGCGAGGAAGGCGGCACGTTCGGCCGGACCGCGCACGCCTTGCGGCCAGCGCACCACCAGGTAGCGCAGCCAGGCATCGCCGAGCCGTACCCTCAGGCGCCGTCCGCGCAGCGCGCCGGCGGGTTGCAGGCGCTCGAGCGCCGCACCCGGCAACGCGCCATCGAGCGCGCAGCGCACCTGACCGCCGGGACCCTGCAGCACCCAGGCCTCGCGCTCGAGCCGAAGCCGGACTTCAGCCGTGGAGCGTGACACGGTTCAGTTCCTCCAGCGTGGTCTCGCCCGCAGCGACGAGTTCGATCACCGCCGCGCGCAGGTTGCGGAAGCCGCGCCGTGATGCGGCCTCGCGTACGGCACGGGCGGGCGCACGGGCAAGGATCAGCTCACGCACCTCGTCGTCGAGCAGCAGCACCTCGGCCACCGCGCGCCGGCCGCGGTAGCCCGAGCCCCGGCAGTGGCCGCAGCCGTGGCCGGCACGGAAGCGGAAGGCGGACACGTCGCCCAGAGCGGAGTCGGCCACCAGCGCGCGGTCGGGCACCACGTCCTCGCTGCAGTGCGGGCAGTTGATGCGCACCAGGCGCTGGGCGACGACGCCGTTCAACGCGGCGACCAGGTTGTAGGGGTCGATGCCCATGTGCATGAAGCGGCCGATGACGTCGAAGACGTTGTTGGCATGCACCGTGGTGTAGACCAGGTGGCCGGTGAGCGCGGCCTGGATGGCGATCTCGGCGGTCTCGCCGTCGCGGATCTCGCCCACCATGATGCGGTCGGGGTCGTGGCGCAGGATGGAGCGCAGGCCGCGGGCGAAGGTGAGGCCCTTCTTCTCGTTCACCGGAATCTGCAGCACGCCGGCGAGCTGGTACTCGACCGGGTCCTCGATGGTGATGACCTTGTCCGTGCCACGGTTGGTCTCGCCCAGCACCGCGTACAGCGTGGTGGTCTTGCCGCTGCCGGTGGGGCCGGTGACGAGCAGCATGCCGTAGGGCTCGTTGGCGAGCCGCCGCAGCACGTGGCGGGCCTCGGCATCGAAGCCGAGCACTTCCAGGCTGAGCCCGCTCATCTCGCGGCTCAGGTGTTCCTTGTCGAGTACGCGCAGCACCGCGTCCTCGCCGTGGATGCTGGGCATGATGGAGACGCGGAAGTCGATCTCGCGCCCGCCCGCCTGGGCCTTGAAGCGGCCGTCCTGCGGCACGCGGCGTTCGGCGATGTCGAGCTCGGCCATCACCTTCAGGCGCGAGATCGCCTGTTCGGCCAGGTCCGCCGCCGACACCGTGCCGACGCGCGACAGCACGCCGTCGATGCGGTACTTGATGACCAGGCCGCCGGGCTGGGACTCGAGGTGGATGTCGCTCGCGCCCTGCTTGAGCGCGTCGTAGAGCGTGGAGTTGACCAGCTTGACCACCGGGCTGGCGCCGGCAGTGATGCGTTGCAGCGACAGGTCCTCGACCTCGCCACCGCCACCGGTTTCCTGGCGCGCCTCGTCCAGGCCGGCGGCGCGCCGCACCTGATCCTCGTGGCGGGCGAGGCAGGCGGAGAGGTCGTCGCGGTCGGCGATCGCCAGTTCGAAGGGTTCGATCAACCGCGCGGCCAGGCCGTCGAGCAGGTCGTTGTCGAAGGGGTTGGCGAGCACCAGCACCAGGCCGCCGGCTTCGTCGCGCAGCGCGACGCATTCGTGGCGCACCGCGGTCTCGAAGCCGACCGCGGCAAAGTCGGGCGTGCGTGCCATCAGCGCGGCGTGGCCGAGCACCGGCAGGCCGCAGGTGGCGGCGATGCGGGCGAGACGCTCGGCGGCATCGGGCACGCGCTCGGCCAGGGCGTCGAGCAGGCGGGCGCCGGCCGCGCGCGCCGCCGCGAGCTCCGCGGCCGAGTACGCGCGCGCCGCCATCGCCGGGTCGGGCACGCTGGCGCCCGGGGCGATGGAAGGCTCGTGACGGATCTCGGGCGTGACGCTCATCCGATGCTCTCCGCAAGCTGGAAGATGGGCAGGTACATCAGCACCACGATCAGGCCGATCGCGCCGCCGATCACCAGCATCAGCACCGGGCCGAACAGGCGGGTGAGCCATTCGATCTCACGCGCAGTGTCTTCTTCGTGGAACTCCGCCGAACGGGTGAGCATCTCGCCGAGGTTACCGGCGCGCTCGCCGACCGCGAGCATGCGCTGCGCCACCGGCGTCGCCAGCCCGCAGGCGGCGAGCGTGGCGGTGAAGGGCTGGCCCTCGCGCACGCGCTCGATGGCGAGCTCGAGGCTGGCGCGCAGCGTCGGCGACAGCAGGCCGGACACCATGCGCAGCGCCGCCACCGCCGGGATGCCGCCCGACAGCAGCATGCCCAGCGTGCGGTAGAAGCGTGCGAGCTCGAAGGCGCGCAGGCGCTCGCCGATGCCCGGCGTGCGCCAGGCCTGACGCCCCACCGCGGCCCATACCGCGTCGCTGCGCGCCGCCAGTACGAGGGCGGCGATCAGCGCCAGCAGCGCGCCGCCCATCGCCAGCGCATGGGTCTCGACCAGCCGCCCCCAGTCGAGCAGCAGCTGCGACAGCCAGGGCAGATCGCTGCCGACGTCCTCATAGATGTGCGAGAAGCGCGGCACCACGTAGCCGAGCAGGAACAGCACCACCAGCCCGCCGACGCCGATCAGCAGCGCCGGGTAGATCGCCGCGCTTACGAGCTTGTCGCGCAGCGTGTCGACCTGCTGCTGGTAGGCGACGTAGCGCTCAAGCGCGCGCTCGAGGTCGCTGGTACGCTCGGCGGCGCGGATCATGGCCACATAGAGATCGGGAAAGGCCTGGCGCGCGCGCTCGAGGGCGCGCGACAAGGGCTGCCCCTCGCGCAGCGCGGCGACGATGTCGGACAGCACGCTGCGCACGGGCGTGCGCGTCTCCTTCTCGGACAGCGCGATCACCGCCTCGGCGAGCGGAATGCCGGCCCGCAGCAGGGCGAGCAACTCCTGGTTGAACAGCAGCAGCGGAAAGCGCGCCCGCCCGCCGCCGCGCCCTGCGCGCGCGAGCGAGAGCACGGCCAAGCCGCGGCCGGCGGCGAGCACGCGCGCCTCGGCTTCGGAGGGGGCGTCGAGTTCGGTTTCGACGACCCGCGCGTCGGCGGCGATCGCCTTGACCCGGTAGCGCATCGGTGACTCAGCTCACCAGTTGGTGACGTCGGCGTTGCTACCCTCTCCGCCGGGCTGACCGTCCGCGCCGTAGGAAAAAATGTCGTACTCGCCGTGCTCGCCCGGGTGGCGGTAGCGATAGGGGCTGCCCCAGGGATCGACCGGCACCGACTTGCGCAGATAAGGCCCCTGCCAGCGCGACTCGCCCGCAGGCGCCGCCATCAAGGCGTCGAGCCCCTGCTCGGTGCCCGGATAGCGGCCGACATCGAGGCGATACTGGTCGAGCGCCTTCTCGAAGGCATCGACCTGGGCGCGCGCGGTGTTTACCTCGGACTTGCCGATCTGCGAGAAAAAGCGCGGTCCGACATAGCCGGCGAGCAAGCCGATGATCACCATCACCACCAGCAGTTCGAGCAGGGTAAAGCCGCGTTGCCTCATGATCCGCATCATCCTCGCAGTCTGTCGGTCGCCCGCAGCAGCAAGGGCGCGGGCCAGGTGCGATAGCCTGCCAGCGGATTGTTACGGTTTCGATCACATGACAGTCATTTTTCCGACCGCACTGCCATGTTTCGCGCGCTAGTCGAGGACCAGGGCGAGCGCCAGCGGCAGGAACACGATCGCGGCGAGGTTGCCGATCAGCACCATCGAAGCCACCTTGTCCGGCTCCTGACTGTAGCGTTCGGCGAACATGAAGTTCAGCACGGCCGGCGGCAAGGCGCCGAACACCAGCACGAGCGCCTGCTCGCGCGCCGGCAGGTCGATGAACTGAAGCACCATCCACGACAGCGCGAGCCCGACCAGCGGGCGCGCCACCGCACCGAACATGCCGACGCCGACCGCGCCGATGCGGGATTCGGCCAGGCGCACGCCGAGCCCGAACAGCATCAACGGAATCGAGATCTCGCCGAGCATGCGGATCGCGGTGAGCAGCGGCGGCCACACCTCGAAATGGGTGAGGCTGACCGACAGCCCGAGCGCCGTCGCCATCACCGAGGGCACCCGCCACAGCATGTAGAAGCGCACCCGATGGTCGAGCAGCCAGGCGCCGAAGGAGAAGTGGATCAGGTTCGACACCATGAACATCACCACCATCGGCGCCAGCGCCGCCTCGCCGAAGGCCAGCACGGCAAGCGGCAGGCCGAGGTTGCCGCAGTTGTTGAACATCATCGGCGGCACCAGGGTCTTCGGCTGGATGCCGGTCAGCCTGGCCAGCCCCCAGCCGGCCAGGCCGGCGCCGACCATCATCAGCGTGGAAGCAAGAATCAGCGGCATGAAGGCGCCGACGTCGAAGGCCTTGTTCGCCAGCGCGGCAAACACCAGCGCCGGCACGAACACGTCCATGTTGAGCTTGTTGGCCTGCGACAGGTCCGGCTTCATCCGGCGGCCGACGAAATAGCCCAGCGCGGTGATCGAAAACAGCGGAAAGAGAATCTCGACGATTCGCAGCAGCATCAAAGCCTACCTTGCTTCGCACATGACAAATCAAAACGGGCCGGACGTCGCCGCCGGCCCGCGGGTTGGAACGCGAGGACTGCGTTACAGCACGTAGCGCGCGAGATCCTCGCGCTGCGCGAGCATGTCGAGACGGCCATCGACGTAGCCGGCATCGACCACCACTTCGGCCAGCGTGCCCTTGCCGGCCTCGAAGGAGACCTCCTCGAGCAACTTCTCCATCACCGTGTACAGCCGGCGCGCACCGATGTTCTCGGTCTTCTCGTTGACCTGATAGGCGATCTCGGCCAGGCGCCGGATGCCGTCGGCGGTGAAGCTCAGGCTCACCCCATCGGTGGCGAGCAGGGCCTCGTACTGGCGGGTGAGGCAGGCGTCGGTGCTGGTCAGGATGCGGGCGAAGTCTTCCACCGACAGCGACTCGAGCTCGACCCGGATCGGAAAGCGGCCCTGCAGCTCGGGGATGAGGTCGGACGGCTTGGACAGGTGGAAGGCACCACTGGCGATGAACAGGATGTGATCGGTCTTGATCATGCCGTACTTGGTCGAGATCGTCGTGCCCTCGACCAGCGGCAGCAGATCGCGCTGCACCCCCTGCCGGGACACGTCGGCGCCGTGCACGTCGCTGCGCGCGGCGATCTTGTCCACCTCATCGAGGAACACGATGCCGTTCTGCTCGACCGCGCGCACCGCCTCGAGCTTGACCTCCTCGTCGTTGATCAGGCGCGCGGCCTCTTCGTCGGCGAGCAGCTTCAGCGCCTCGCGGATCTTGAGCTTGCGCTGCTTCTTCTTGCCGCCGCCGAGGTTCTGGAACATGCCCTGGATCTGCTGGGTGAGCTCTTCCATGCCGGGCGGGGCGAAGATCTCGGCGCTCATCGACGGCGCGGCGACCTCGATCTCGATCTCCTTGTCGTCGAGCTCGCCCTCGCGCAGCTTCTTGCGGAATTTCTGCCGGGTGCCGGAATCCTGCGCCGGCTCGGGCTCGGCATTGAAACCGACTGGGCGCGCCGGCGGCAGCAGCGCGTCGAGCACGCGATCCTCGGCGGCATCGAGGGCGCGGTCGCGTACCGACTTCATCGCGCGCTCACGGCCGTCCTTGATCGCGATCTCCATCAGGTCGCGGATGATGGTGTCCACATCGCGGCCGACATAGCCGACTTCGGTGAACTTGGTCGCCTCGATCTTGATGAAGGGCGCGTTGGCCAGGCGCGCCAGGCGGCGCGCGATCTCGGTCTTGCCGACGCCGGTGGGGCCGATCATCAGGATGTTCTTGGGCGTGATCTCGCTCCTCAGCGGCTCATCGACCTGCGCACGCCGCCAGCGGTTGCGCAATGCGATGGCGACGGCCTTCTTGGCCTTGTCCTGGCCGACGATGTGCTTGTCGAGTTCGGAGACGATCTCCGGCGGGGTCATCTGGGTCATGCGTTCGGCCTCAGTCCAGCACTTCGATGGTGTGGTGGTGATTGGTGTAGATGCACAGGTCGCCAGCGATGGTGAGCGCCTTGGCGACGACGTCCTTGGGATCGAGCTCGGTGTTCTCGATCAGCGCGCGCGCCGCCGCCTGCGCATAGGCGCCGCCACTGCCGATGGCGACGATGCCCTGCTCGGGCTCGAGCACATCGCCGTTGCCGGTGATCACCAGCGAATGTTCGCGGTCGGCCACCGCCAGCATGGCCTCGAGCCGGCGCAGCATGCGATCGGTGCGCCAGTCCTTGGCGAGTTCGACCGCGCTGCGCAGCAGGTTGCCCTGGTGCTTGTCGAGCTTGGCCTCGAAGCGCTCGAACAGGGTGAAGGCGTCCGCCGTGCCGCCGGCGAAACCGGCCAGGATCTGGCCGTTGTAGAGCGTGCGCACCTTGCGCGCCGAGGCCTTGATGACGATGTTGCCGAGGGTGACCTGGCCATCCCCACCGAGGGCGACGCGCTTGCCGCGCCGCACCGACAGGATGGTGGTGCCGCGATATTGTTCCATGATGATTCTCCGCCGGCCGGGCGCCGGCGCCTTCAAGTGATCATTGGCGCAAGGTGACGTGCGCGACCTGGTCCACGCTCATGACGCGCAGCAAGGCCGCGACCATGGCATTGACATTGACGAGACTGACGAGTTTACCCTGGGCCTGCAGCGTCGCGAGAATGTTGAACAAGGTGCCGGCGCAGACGAAGTCGATGCGGCGCAGGCGCGCGCAATCGATGCGCACCTGGCGGCGGTCGGCGGCGAAGCCCGCAAGTCGCTTGAGGGTGTCGCTGGAGGTGCCGCTGAGCTCGCCCTCGAAACAGAATCCGTCGGGCTCGGTCGTCGCGGGCGCTGGAGTGGGCGCCTCGCGCAGCGCGGCGGTCGCGCTACGGCACTCCCAGGACGGCGGCGACTCCTCGAAGGTCACGGCATAATCGACCGCGAGGTTCTCGAAGCGCGCCTGGTCGTCGGCGTACTGCAACAGCTCGAGCAGCATCAGCCAGGTGTCGCGCTCCTGCGCCTTGCCCACCACGAGCCGCTTGCCGAGCACCTCGGCGAGCGGCTCGACATTGAGCAGCGTGACCTTCACCCGATCCGCCGCGAGTTCGCCCAGCAGGCGCCGCCACACCCCACAGCCGGCGTCATCGACGCCACGCACGCGACCGACGTCGAGACGCACGGCGCCCCTTCGGCGCCCCAGCGCCGCGACCTGTTGAAACTGCTTTGCGGCCTGTGCCGTCAGCTGTCCGGTGAGATTGATCAGCGGCGGCAGCCCGCTGCGCGCCCGCCCGCCGGCGGCAGAGAGATCGACCCAGGGCGGTGGCGAGCGCTCGAAGCGCGTCGCGTAGTCGAGCACACGCGATTCGAAGCCCTGCTTGTTGCCAGCCAGCCGATAGAGATCGAGCAGCATCAGCCACACGCCCTCGCCGACCTCGGCGTGCTCGCCGTCCACCATCGCCTCGAGCAACGCGAGCGCCTCGCCATCGTTTCCATTGGCATAAAGCACCGCTGCCTCCTCGAAAGCCGCGCCGATGCCGCTGCCCACCTCCTGCACCTCGACCAGGCCGGCCGCCCGCGCCAGGCCGCGGCCATGGTCGGTGGCGGAGAAGTCGAGCCCCGACAGCTCGGTCGGTGGCGGCACACCGTCTGCGGCATGCGCACGCTCAACGGCCCCGCCCAGAGGCTCGGCGGACGTCGGTTTCTTGCCGAAGAAGGGAAGTGCCACGTCTGTTTTCCTGCGCTCTCAAGACCCGATCGCTGGAGCCTTCATGCCTGCGCCAGCGGCGACCGAAAAACAATAGTATTTTTGGAAAAATGCTTGTGCAACAAGTATTAAGCTCGGACAGCAAAAACAATCATCAACATTTGAAACAGGCAGTGCACCGCCCGTGCGCGCTCGGCTAGAATGCTGCGATGCAACCGAAGACGAGTCGCAACTGCGCGCCGGCCACAAGCCCGCCCGCGTCTGCGCCAGCCCACAGCCTACGCCTGAGAGTCTATTACGAAGACACCGACGCCGGTGGCGTCGTGTATTACGCGAATTATCTCAAATACTGCGAGCGCGCCCGCACCGAGTGGCTGCGGGCACTCGGCATCGCCCAGCAAGCCCTGCTCGATACCTCGGGCATCGGCTTCATGGTGCGCTCGGTCCAGGCCGAATACCTGTCCTCGGCACGACTGGACGACGAACTCACGGTCGCGAGCCATATCCAAGGCCTGCGTCGCGCCAGCATCGTGTTCGACCAGCAGGTGAGGCGCGGACACGAGGTCTTGTTCACCGCCCGCACCCTGGTCGCCAGCATCGACATGCATCGCCACAAACCCACTGCCATCCCGGCCCATCTGCACGCCCTTCTCGAAAGCCAAGCATGACCGTCACTCAAGATCTCTCCATCCTCAGCCTCATCAGCGAGGCGAGCGTGCTCGTGCAGCTCGTCATGGCCCTGCTCGCCGGGCTGTCCCTGGTGTCGTGGTACTGGATCTTCCGCAAGTCCTTCCAGATTCGCCAGGCGCGCAGCGAGACCGAGAGCTTCGAGCGTGACTTCTGGAGCGGCGGCGACCTCAATACGCTCTACGACGCCGCCAGCCGCCACCAGGCCGACGGCATGGAGCGGATCTTCGAGGCGGGCTACCGCGAATTCACCAAGCTGCGTGCAAAGGGCCACGACCACGGCGCCACGCTCGACGGCGCGCGGCGTGCGATGCGGGCCACCTACCAGCGCGAGGTCGACGACCTCGAGGCTCATCTCGCCTTCCTCGCTTCGGTCGGCTCGGTGTCACCGTACATCGGCCTGCTCGGCACGGTGTGGGGCATCATGAACTCCTTCCGCGGCCTGGCCAGCGTCGGCTCGGCCACCCTCGCCCAGGTCGCACCCGGTATCGCCGAGGCCCTGGTCGCCACCGCGATCGGCCTGTTCGCCGCGATCCCGGCGGTCGTCGCCTACAACCGCTTCGCGCACGATATCGACCGCCTGGGCATCCGCTTCGAGAGCTTCATGGAGGAGTTCTCCAACATCCTGCAGCGCAACCTGCGCTGACCGGTCCGGAGACGTCCGCCATGCGCCAACGCCGCCTGATGAACCAGATCAACGTCGTCCCCTATATCGACGTCATGCTGGTGCTGCTGGTGATCTTCATGGTCACCGCGCCGATGGTCCAGACCGGCAACATCAACGTGCCCTCCGCGGCGCCGGTCGCCGCGCCCCTGAGCGAGGCCGTGGTGATCCAGGTCGACGACAAGGGCGCCTATTCGATCATCCGCCAGACCGGCGCGCAGCCCGAGGACATTCCCGCCGTGCGCCTGCAGACCACCCTCGCAGACCTGCTCGCGCAGAACCCGGAGCAGACCTTCCTCGTCGCCGCCCACCGCAGCCTCAACTACCAGCAGGTCATCGACGTGCTCGAGACCGCACGCCTGGCCGGCGTGCAGAAGATCAGCCTGCAGACGCAGTCCGGTGGCAGCAGCCGATGAACGAGCGCGTGACCCGCACTCGCGAGCTCCCCGGGAAGTGGGCCTCGCTCGGTCTGACGATCGCGGTCCACCTCGGCCTCGCACTGTTCCTGTTCTTCGGCGTGCGCTGGCAGAGCAGCCCCCCGGCCGCGCTCGAGGTCCAGCTTGCAGCGGCGCCGAGCACGACGCCCGCGCCGCCGAAGCCGCAACCCGCGCCCAGGCCGGAACCGCCCAAGCCCCAGCCTGCCCCTGAGCCGCCAAGGCCGCAGCCCGCGCCAGAGCCGCCCAAGCCGCAGCCGCGCCCCGAACCGCCGAAGCCCGAGCCGCCGAAGGCGGCGCCCGCGCCGGCGCCGAAGCCGGAGATCGCGACCAAGGCGCCCGAAAAGAAGCCGGAGCCGCCCAAGCCTGCGCCCAAACCCGAACCCAAGCCTGAGCCCAAGCCCGCCCCGAAACCGGAGCCCAAGCCAGCGCCCAAGCCCGAGCCCAAGCCCAAGCCAGCGCCGAAACCTGAACCCAAACCCGAGCCCAAGCCGCAGCCGAAGCCCGAACCCAAGCCTGCCCCGAAACCCGAGCCCAAGCCGGCACAGGACGACTACATGGCGCAGCGCCTGGCGCAGGAAACGCGGCGCGCCGAGGAGGCGCGCCTGGACAACCTGCTGCGCCAGGAGGGCGCCCGCGCCGCCGCAGCGGGTGACGTCGATCGCTACCGCAACGCCATCGCCACCAAGGTGCGCGGCAATCTGCTGCGCCCGCCCGGCCTGGCCGGAAACCCGGAGGCGATCTTCGAGGTCGACCAGCTCCCCAGCGGCGAGGTGCTCAACGTGCGCCTGAAACGTTCATCCGGCGTCCCCGCACTGGACGATGCGATCGAACGTGCCATCCGGCGTTCCAGCCCGCTGCCGCTACCCGAGAACCGAAGCCTGTTCCAGCGCACGCTGGAACTGAAATTCCGCCCGCTGGCGGAAGATTGAGCCTGCCATGTCTATAATCCGCGGCTGGAGAACGCCCGCATGACCAAGATCCTCGCTGCCATCCGCTATTTCATCGCCACCGCGCTGGCGGGCCTCGCCCTGGCGGCGCAGGCCCAGCTTTCAATCGAGATCACCGGCGCGGGCGCCTCGCGTTTCCCGGTCATCATCCCGATCTTCGAGAACGAAGGCCGCCTGCCGCAAAGCGTGACCGACGTGGTGCGCGCCGACCTCGAGCGCAGCGGCCTGTTCAGCCTCGTCGACATGGGCCCGCTGCCCTTGCCCGAGTCGGTCATGCCCGACCTCGCCGCGGTCCGCGCGCGAGGCGCCGACGCGGTCCTGACCGGCAGCTTGATTCCGATGTCGGACGGTCGCTACGAGGTGCGCTTCCGCCTCTTCGATGCGCAGAAACAGCTCGAGCTCGGCGCGATGGCGCTGCCGATGAGCCCGGCCCAGAACCGCATCGTCGGCCATCGGATCGCCGACTTCGTCTACGAGAAACTCACCGGTCTGCCCGGCTACTTCGCCACCCGGATCGCCTACGTGATCAAGGCCGGGCCGAACTTCGAGCTGCAGGTCGCCGACGCCGACGGCATGAACGCCGCCACCGCGCTGCGCTCGCGCGAGCCGATCATCTCGCCCGCCTGGTCGCCCGACGGCCAGAGCCTGGCCTACGTCTCCTTCGAGCAAAAGAAGCCGATCGTCTATGTGCACACGCTCGCCACCGGCCAGCGCCGCGTGGTCGCCAACTTCAAGGGCTCCAACTCGGCACCGACCTGGTCGCCCGACGGCAGCCAGCTGGCGGTCGTGCTGACCAAGGACGGCCAGTCGCAAATCTACGCCATCAGTGCCGACGGCTCCGGCGTGCGCCGCCTGGCCCAATCTGCGGGCATCGACACCGAGCCCTTCTGGGGCAGTGACGGGCACATCTACTTCACGTCCGATCGCGGCGGCAGTCCGCAGATCTACCGCATCCCGGCCAGCGGCGGCAGCGCCCAGCGGGTGAGCTTCGAAGGCAACTACAACGTCTCGCCCCGCCTGTCGGGCGACGGCAAGCTGCTCGCCTTCGTCACCCGCAACGCCGGCCGCTTCCAGGTGGCGGTGCAGGACCTCGCCACCCGGCAGACCACGATCCTCACCGATTCGGCACGCGACGAATCGCCCAGCTTCGCTCCCAACGGCCGCATGATCCTGTACGCCACCGACAGCGGTGGACGCGGTGTGCTGTCGGCGGTGTCGACGGACGGGCGCATCCGCCAGCGACTGACGGTGCAGGCTGCGGATGTCCGCGAGCCCGCCTGGGGCCCGCAGATCCGGTAATCAAAACGCGGCGTAAACGTCGCATCATTCATCTGCTGTCCTTCAATACAAATCCTGGAGCACTACATGAAGAAACTCATTGTCCCCGCCCTGCTCGCCATGATGCTCGCAGCCTGCTCGAGCACCGGCCCGGACGCCACCGGCGCTGCGGTCGAGGACCGCTCGGGTGCCGGTGTCGCCACCGTCACCGCTCCCGGCGCCAGCGGCACCGGCATTGCCGCGCTGACCGACCCCAACAACATCCTGTCCAAGCGCAGCGTGTTCTTCGACTTCGACAGCTTCGTCATCAAGCCCGAAGCCCGCCCGCTGGTCGAGGCCCATGCCCGCTTCCTGGTGCAGAACCCGCAGATGCGCATGCTCATCCAGGGCAACACCGACGAACGCGGCAGCCGCGAGTACAACCTCGCGCTGGGCCAGAAGCGCGCCGACGTCGTGCGTCAGGCCCTGATGCTGCTGGGCGCGAGCGAGTCGCAGATCGAGTCGGTGAGCCTGGGCGAAGAGAAGCCGCGTTGCGAAGACCGCACCGAGGCCTGCTACGCCGAGAACCGTCGCGGCGACATGCTCTACTCCGGCGAGTTCTAAAATGAAGCGCCTTCTGCCGCTCGCGACGCTCATCGTCCTGACTTCGGCGGGCAGTGCTCACGCCCAGTTGTTCGGCGGCGACACCGAGGCCCGTAACCAGATCATCCAGTTGCGCCAGGATCTCCAGGGCCAGCTCGAGACCACCAGCCGTGGGCAGCTCGAGCTCGCCATGCAGAACGAGCAGTTGCGTGCCGAAGTGGCGCGCCTGCGTGGCCAGATCGAGCTTCTGATGAACGAGGTCGAGACCCTGAAGCAGCGGCAGAGGGATTTCTACGTCGACCTGGACACGCGCCTGCGCCAGATCGAGACCGGCGGCGCCGCCCCCAGGGCGGCGGCCGCCGGCGACCCCGCAGCCGAGTCGGCCGACTACCAGGCCGCACTGAACCTGCTCAAGGACGGCAAGCAGACCGAAGCGCTTGCCGCCTTCGAAACCTTCGTCGGCCGCTACCCGGCCGGCAGCTTCACCGCGGGCGCCCATTTCTGGGCCGGTAACGCGGCACTGCAGGCGCGCGATGTCGCCAGCGCGACCAAGCATTTCAATGCCGTGCTGCAGAAGTGGCCCGACGACGACGTCGCGCCCGACGCCATGCTCGGCCTCGCCAACAGCCAGCAGGCCCTCGGCGACGCCGCGGCCACGCGCCGCACCCTGCAGGCGCTGACCGAACGTTATCCGCAGAGCAACGCCGCCCAGGTCGCGCGCCAGCGCCTGGCTGCGCGCTGAGGCGATGTCGGCACACGAGCCGCGGACGGCCGCGACCGTCCGCCTGCGCATCACCGAGATCTTCGCCTCCGTACAGGGCGAATCGAGCCGGGTGGGCCTGCCCACCGTGTTCGTCCGCCTCACCGGCTGCCCTCTGCGCTGCACCTGGTGTGACACCGCCTATGCCTTCAGCGGCGGCCAGATGCGCACCCTCGACGAGATCCTCGCCGAGGTCGCCAGCCACGGCCTGCAGCACGTGTGCGTGACCGGCGGCGAACCGCTCGCGCAGAAGGCCTGCCTGAGCCTGCTCACGGCCCTGTGCGATGCCGGCCATTCGGTGTCGCTCGAGACCAGCGGCGCGCTCGATATTGGCGGGGTGGACCCGCGCGTGTCGCGCATCATGGATCTCAAGGCCCCGGGATCAGGCGAAGCGGACAAGAACCGCCTGGACAACCTCGCCCTGCTCAATCCACACGACGAGCTCAAGATCGTGCTCGCCGACGCCGCCGACTATGCGTGGGCGCGACAACAGATCGCCACCCATCACCTCCACGAGCGCTGCAGCGTGCTGCTGTCACCGGTCGCCGACGAGCTTGACCCCACCACGCTCGCCGAATGGATCGTGCGCGATCGCCTGCCGGTGCGCTTCCAGCTCCAGCTGCACAAGGTGCTGTGGAACGACGCCCGCGGGCGCTGACAGCCTCTCGCCCTCACATCCCGAGCACCTGCCTCATGACCACTCCTCCCCGCGCCGTCGTGCTGCTGTCCGGTGGCCTCGATTCCGCCACCTGCCTCGCCATTGCGCGTGACATGGGCTTCGAAACCTATGCGCTGTCGGTCTCCTACGGCCAGCGTCACGCGGCCGAACTCAGCGCCTCGAAGCGCGTGGCCGAGGCGCTCGGCGCGCGCGAGCATCGTGTGGCGCAAGTGAACCTGGGCCAGTTCGGCGGCTCCGCGCTCACCGATCCGGGCATCGCCGTCCCCGAGAACGAGGACAACACGGGCATCCCGGTCACCTACGTGCCGGCACGCAACACCGTGATGCTGTCGATCGCCCTCGCGTGGGCGGAGGTCCTCGAGGCCAACGACATCTTCGTCGGCGTCAACGCGGTCGACTACTCCGGCTACCCCGACTGCCGGCCGGCCTTCATCCAGGCCTTCGAGACCATGGCCAACCTCGCCACCAAGGTCGGTGTCGAGGGCGCCCACCTGCGCATCCACGCCCCCCTGATCGCGCTGTCCAAGGCCGACATCATCCGTCGCGGCATCGCCCTCGGCGTCGACTATGGCCTCACGGTCACCTGCTATCAGGCCGATGACGGCGGTCGCGCCTGCGGCCGTTGCGAAGCCTGCCGCCTGCGCGCCGCCGGATTCTCGGCTGCCGGCGTGCCCGACCCGACCCCCTACCAGCCCCGCCCGCACTGAGCCTGGCGCCGTCTGCGACGCCCTTTTTGGTTAGAATTCGGCCTCCCTTCGTCGCCGCCCAACCATCATGGAAGAATCTCTGGTCTCCGCCTCGACCATCGTCTGGCTCGCCTTCGCCGTGGGCGGCGTGTTCGGCTTCGTCGCCAACCGCACGAACTTCTGCACAATGGGCGCGGTGTCCGACATTGTGAACATGGGCGACTGGAACCGCATGCGGATGTGGGCGCTCGCCATCGCCACCGCCATCCTGGGCACCGCCGCGCTGCAATGGCTGGGCCTGTTCGACGCGTCAAAATCGATCTATACCGGCGCCCGCCTGACCTGGTTCTCCCACCTGCTGGGCGGCCTGTGCTTCGGCATCGGCATGACGCTGGCCTCGGGCTGCGGCAGCAAGACCCTGATCCGCATAGGCGGCGGCAACCTGAAGTCGATCGTCGTCTTCGTCTTCCTCGCCATCGGCGCCTACATGACGATGCGCGGGCTGTTCGGTGTCTGGCGCGTACGCCACCTCGACCCCCTCGCCAGCGAACTGCCCCACGGCCAGGACCTGCCCGCCTTCCTCGGCGCGGCCACCGGCATGGCCCCCGGCAGCGCCCTGCTCGTGACGGCGCTGGCGTTCGGCGGCGGACTGCTGCTGTGGTCGCTCGCCCGTCGCGAGGCCTGGCGCAGCGACGTTCTCCTCGGCGGTGTCGTCGTCGGCGCCACGGTGGTCGCAGGCTGGTACGTCTCGGCCCACATCGGCTACGTCGCCGAGCACCCCGAGACCCTCGAAGAAGCTTTCATCGCGACCAATAGCGGCCGCGCCGAGTCGCTCACCTTCGTCGCACCCGTGGCCTACACGCTCGAACTGCTGCTGCTGTGGAGCGACACCAGCCGGGTGGTCACCTTCGGCATCGCCAGCGCGCTCGGCGTCATCGCCGGCTCGGCCGCCTACGCGGTAGCAAGCCGCAGCTTTCGCATCGAGAGCTTTCGCGACGCCGGCGACCTCGTACGCCACATGGCGGGCGGCCTGCTGATGGGTTTCGGCGGCGTCACCGCCCTGGGCTGCACCATCGGCCAGGGCATCACCGGCCTGTCCACCTTGGCGCTCGGTTCGATCCTGACCACCCTGGCCATCATCATCGGCTCGGCGATCACGATGAAGATCCAGTACTGGCTGATGATGCGCGGAGCCTGACAGCGCCGCCGCGCGCTTGCGCATGAGCACTTGACGGATAGTCGCGTGCTTACTAAAATTCGCCCTCGCTTTTCGGGTCGTTAGCTCAGTTGGTAGAGCAGCGGACTTTTAATCCGTTGGTCGCTGGTTCGAGCCCAGCACGGCCTACCAGAAAACAGGAAAATGCCCCGGCTCCGCTCGGGGCGTTTTCATTTGCGCGCAAATGTGCCCACTGCGCCGGCAGAATAGCCTGCGACATGGACCTCGGCGTCCAAATCGCGTATAGTTTCGCATTAGCTTTTTGCCGATTTTGAATTTAAATATTTAATTCGGCAACCAGCGGTTCAGTGACAGCAAGCCTTCGCCGGCCTCGGACCACTTCGTTCCTTGCCCGGCGACGTGTCCCTGACCCCGCCTCAGGCGCTCGCCCCCAATCCTGCCTTCGCGCTGGCAGGGTTTTCGATGCGAGTCCCATCGACCGGTCCGCCGAACATCGTGCCGATTTCTCCAGGCCATCGCCGCACATCGCGCGCTTCGCCCTGGTCCCTGATTCGCTCCCGGCGGAGGCGAGTCCGACTGGCTCTGCCCCTCGCGCAGTGCCGGCACAATGACAAGGAGCCGACCATGGCCAAGGAAGAACTCATCGAAATGCAAGGATCCGTCACCGAGGTGCTGCCCGACGGCCGCTACCGCGTGACGCTCGACAACGGTCACAACCTGATCGCCTACTCCGGCGGCAAGATGCGCAAGCACCACATCCGCATCATCGCTGGCGACAACGTGTCGCTTGAGATGTCGCCCTACGACCTGAGCAAGGGCCGCATCACCTTCCGCCACCTGCCGGGACGCCCCGCCGGCGCCAGCGCGGCCCCCGCCCAACGTCGTCGCTGAGTCCGCGCTGCGCTGCATTCCGGGCTGCGCGCTGCATGCCGCAAATCACGGCGTGCGGCGGAACCCGCTGAGAGAAGCGGCGGTCTGCATGATGGCTCCGCGTGCGCGCAACGCGCGCGGACCTGCATTGGCCATTCACCCACCACGCAGGAGACAGACCTCATGACCGCACCCGACACGCTCTCAAGTCGCCAGGACTTCGACAGCCTGCTGCCCGCTGCCCGGCTCGATCGCCGCGGCTTCGTCACCACGCTCGTTGCCGCCGGATTCGCACTGGCGGTGCAGCCCGTTCAGGCCAGCACGATGATCACCACCGAGAGCAGCGGCCTCGCCACCGGCGAAGCCACCATCGACGTCAGCGGAGACAGCCTCCCGGTGTACTTCGCGCGCCCGGAAAATGCCGCGGGCAAGCTGCCCGTCGTGCTCGTCGTGCAGGAAATCTTTGGCGTGCACGAACACATCCGCGACGTCTGCCGGCGCCTGGCACACCAGGGTTATCTCGCGGTCGCACCAGAGCTGTTCTTCCGTCAGGGTGACCCGAGCAAGCTCGAGAACGTGGGCGAGATCATCCAGAGCATCGTCTCCAAGGTGCCCGATGCGCAAGTCATGGCCGATCTCGACGCCTGCGCAGCCTGGGCGGTCTCTGCCCAGGGCGGCGACCCGGACTGGCTGGCCATCACGGGCTTCTGCTGGGGCGGGCGCATCACCTGGCTGTACGCCGCGCACAACCCGAAGCTGACAGCCGGCGTGGCCTGGTACGGCCGCCTCGATGGCGCCCCGTCGGAGAACACCCCGCAGCACCCAATCGATGTCGCCGACCAGCTGCATGCGCCGGTGCTGGGGCTGTACGGCGGCCAGGACCAGGGCATTCCGCTCGACGATGTGCGGATGAAGCAGGAGGCGCTGGAGAAAGCCGGCAGTGCGAGCATGATTCACGTCTACCCAGACGCGCCGCATGCCTTCCACGCCGATTACCGGCCGAGCTACCGCAAGGACGAAGCCGAAGACGGCTGGAAGCGGTTGCTGGACTGGTTCGCCAGCCGCCGCGCCTGAGCACTCGATGCGGGGGGCGGCAGGCATGGCCGCCCTACGGCCTTCAAGGCCGCGTCATTCAGGCCCGCCACGCACTCAGGCCGGTCGGCGGCCCGGGCGGCATGCACCAGCCCCGATCCTGCCACCCAACCAAAGGCGAGCCCGCACAACGTTGCGAGCAGCGCACTCAGCCATCGCCACCAAGCTCTCGGCATGTCTCCTCCGCGCCTTTTGTGTTGTGCCTGCATCAGGCATCGACGCGTGGTTGGACGTCAGCGCCCTGACTGCGTTCCGACTATTTTGCCGCGCCCTTGCCGTCTGGGCTGCCCTCGCCCTTCGGCAGCGGGCCGAGCTCGCCGAGCAGGCGGGCGGCAACCAGGCCATTGACGAGACCGAACACGACCGCCGCCAGCGCAAACACCGGCAGCAGGTAGAACACGCCATCGTGCGGCACCAGCCATAGCCGTGCCACCACCAGTTGCGCGCCGATGTGGGCGAAGGCGGCCAGAATGCTCTGGCTCACCGGCCCGAACCAGCGCCGCGGCAAATGCATCGCCAGCCCCAACACGAGCAGGCTGGCGACCGCGCCCGACAGGCTGAGAAAGAAGCCGGGCGCGAGAAACTGACCGAGCAGCAGGCTGCCCGCGAGCACGCGTAGCAGCGACACCCACACCGCCTCGCGCCAGCCCCAGCGGGCCAGCACGACAAGCGTGACGATGTTGGCCAGCCCCGGCTTGACCCCCGGCAGCGGCAGCGGGATGGCCGCTTCGGCCACGGTCAGCACGATCGCCGCGGCCGCATGGCGGGCGATGCGGCGGTCCTCGACCGTCGGCGTCAGTTCAATAGTTGAGCGAGTCATAGTTCGCCGCACGTCCGGTGAGACTGAGGCTGACCTCATTCGGGGCGCAGATCGCCACCGCGCCGGCCTGAGTCAGCCATCCCTGACGCACGCAGTACTGCCGCGGCCCCGGATCGGAGGCCACGCGAGCGCGCCCGGGCTGGATCTCGATCCGGGTCACGCCCAGCGGGCCGGGCACCTCGATGAAGCGCTCGCGTGACAGGTCCACCTCAGCCACCACCTGGCCACCCGCGCGCACCACCGCGCCGTCGGGCGCCCCCCCCTGCCACAGGGCGCGCACTGCAAGGCCACAGAGCAACAGGCCGGCAAGCACGACCAGCACGTCACCGGGGCGCAGCAGCGCCCACCAGTCGCCAGGCCGGAACCTCACACGCTGCCGCCAGCGCCTTCGCCGACCCGGCGGCTTGCGACATCATCGATCCGGCCCGCCGCACGATCGGCCGCACGCCGCGCCGCCGAGCGATGACGCACAATGACCTCGACCTGGTCGCGAAACTGGTCGGCCAGCCACTCGGCCAGATAAACCGAGCGATGCTGGCCGCCGGTGCAACCGATGGCAACGGTGAGATAGCTGCGATTGTCGCGCAGATAGGCCGGCAGCCAGTCGGCGACGAAGCGATGGATGTCGCGCGCCATGCGCCTGACCTCGGGCAGCTTCTCCAGGAAGTCGATGACCGGCTGGTCGCGCCCGGTGAGCGGCCGCAGATTGGGGTCGTAGTGCGGGTTGGGCAGGCAGCGCACGTCGAAGACGAGGTCCGCATCGAGGGGGATGCCGTACTTGAAGCCGAAGGACTCGAACATCAGCGTCATGCCCTCGGCGGCCGGCATCTGGATGAAGTCCTTCACCCAGGCGCGCAGGGTGTTCGGATGCAGGTCGCTGGTGTCGATCCGGTGGCCAAGCGCGGCAATGCTCTCGAGCGCACCGCGCTCGCGCTGGATGGCCTCTTCGAGGCTGACATCGTCGATCGCCAGCGGATGGCGGCGGCGGGTCTCCGAAAAGCGGGCTATCAGCGCGTCGTCACGCGCCTCGAGGAAAATCACCCGCAGGTCGCGAACGGTGGCGCGCAAGGCCTCAACCTGCTGCGGCAGGGCCGCAATGCTGACCCCCGAGCGCATGTCCACCGCGACCGCCACCCGCCGCCAACCGGCACCACGCAGGTGGGCCACCAGTTGCGGCAGCAGGGCTGCAGGCAGGTTGTCGACGACGTAGTAGCCGGCATCCTCGAGCACGTTGAGCGCAATGCTCTTGCCCGATCCGGACAGCCCGCTGATGAGTACGATCTGCATGGTCCCCTACACGTAAAAAGCCCGCCGACACTATAGCGCAGCGTCGGCGGGCGAGGACCTGAAGCGGGTCAATCAGGCCTCGCGCTTGCTGCGCTCGGCGCGCTCCACCCACCAGTCGGCCTTCTCGATGCCCAGCGGGCGCGGATCGAAGTCAGGCACGACGCGGCCCTGGGCCTGCTGCGCCTCGTAGTCCTTGAGCGCGAGCAGCGCCGGCTTCTGCAGCACCAGGATGGCGACGATGTTGAGCCAGGCCATGATGCCGACGCCGATGTCGCCCATGCCCCAGGCGAGGTCGCTGGTGCGCACGCAGCCATACAGCGCCGAGCCGATCAGCGCCACGCGCAGCACGAAGATCAGGGCCTCGGAACGCAGGTTGCGGGTGAGGTAGGCGAGGTTCGTCTCCGCGATGTAGTAGTAGGCCAGCACCGTGGTGAAAGCGAAGAAGAACAGCGCCACCGCGACGAAGACCGCGCCGAAGCCTGGCAGTACGCTCTCCATGGCTGCCTGCGTGTAGCCCGTTCCCGCGGCGATGTTGGCGAGGCCGGTGAACACCGGTTGGCCGTCGGCGCCCATCACGTTGTAGGTGCCGGTGATCAGGATCATGAAGGCGGTCGCCGAACACACGAACAGGGTGTCGACATAGACCGAGAATGCCTGCACCAGACCCTGTGCCGCCGGATGCGGCACTTCGGCCGCGGCTGCAGCGTGCGGACCGGAGCCCTGGCCCGCCTCGTTCGAATACACGCCGCGCTTCACACCCCACTGGATCGCCAGGCCGATCATGGCGCCGAAGCCGGCCTCGAGGCCAAAGGCGGACGACAGGATCAGGCGGATGACCTCGGGCACCTTCTCGACGTTGAGCGCCACCACCACGGCCGCCGCCAGGATGTAGCCGAGGGCCATGAAGGGCACGACCACCTGGGTGACCTGGGCGATCCGGCGCACGCCACCGAAGATGATCAGGCCGAGCAGGATCACGATCACCGTGCCGGTCACCGCCGGCGCGATGCCGAAGGCGTTTTCCATGCCGGCCGCGATGCTGTTGGTCTGCACGCCGGGCAGCAGGATGCCGCACGCCAGCATCGTCGCCACCGCGAACACGATCGCATACACCCGCCAGCCCAGACCTTTCTCGATGTAGTAGGCCGGGCCACCACGGTACAAGCCATGATGCTCGACCTTGTAGATCTGACCGAGAGCGGACTCGATGTAGGCGGTCGCCGCCCCCAGAAAGGCCACCATCCACATCCAGAAGATGGCGCCCGGGCCGCCAAAGCCGATCGCGGTGGCGACGCCGGCGATGTTACCGGTGCCGACCCGGCCCGACAGCGCGAGGGTCAGCGCCTGAAAGGATGACACGCCGGCAGCCGAGCTCTTGCCGCGGAACATCGCCCGCACCATCTCGCCGAGATGGCGAACCTGCATGAAGCGGGTGCGGATCGAGAAGTACAGGCCTACCAGCAGGCACAGGTAGACGAGGGCGGGGCTCCACACCCAGCCGTTGATCCAGTCGACGGTCTCTTGCATGACGGCGTACCCGAAAAATTGTGGGCTTGATTGTATCTGCTTGTTGCAGGTCAATGACAAGGCTTTGGCTTTGCCGCCAGCATCACCGCCTCACGCAGCCAGCAGCGCAGGCCCTTGCCGCCGTGCCACCCCCGCCCGCTCGAGTTCCTTGACTAGCCATCCTGCCAGCGCGTCCGGGCTCAGCCCAAGGAAGCGTCGATTGGCTTCGCGGTACAGCGGGGTCTCGTCGAGGTGGCGCGGCAGTTCGTCGAGCGCCATGCTGCGCACGTCGAGCAGGCGGAAGGTGATGCAGGCGCGGATGGCGTTGCGCGCCATGCGCGCGCCGTCGGCCTCGAAGGCGCGCAGGCGGGCGAAGGCGCGCTCGAGCGCGTCGTCGAACTCGACGAAGGGGGCGCCGTGGCCGGGGATGACGACATCGACCGCGAGCCGGCCGATGCCCTCCAGCGTACGCCGCGCCTCGCCCAGGCCGTCGCCGGTGCCGAGCACGTCGGCGAACAGGATGCCGAAGCCGTCGCGCCACAGCGCATCGCCCGACATCAGGATGCGGCGCTCGGCGTTGTAGTAGGCGAGCGCGTCCATGTCGTGCCCGGGGGCGGCGATCGCCTGCCATTCGAGTTCGCCGGCGAGGAAGCGGTCACCGGGCGCGAGGGTGGCGTCGGCGTGAAAGCGCTCGCCGGCCTGGGCGGCGGTGGAGAGCAGCAGCGCCGCCTCGTCCCAGTGCGCCACCGCGCGCTCCATGCCGACCGGCACGGTGATGGTGCAGCCGAAGGCGCGCTGCACGCTCGCGTTGCCGCCGATGTGGTCGGAGTGCGAGTGGGTGTTGATCAGCCGCGTCAGGCGCCGTCCGCCGAGCGCGGTGCGCACCAGCGCCACCGTCTGCGGCGCGTGGCTGACGTAGCCGGAATCGACCAGCGCCGCCACGCCGCCGTCGAACAGCAGGACGTTGTTGGCCGACAGCCAGCCGCGCTCGAAGACCTCGATGGTGTCGGGCAGGCGGGGCCGCGCGCTCAATCGCTGCCCTCCCCGACCTGGGCGGCGACGTTGGCCGGTAACGGCGTGGGCTTGTCGTTCGCGGGCACCAGCGCCTCGGGCGGGGGCGCCACCGGCACGCCGTTGATCTCGTCCGCGGTGCGCCCGCAGCCGAGGCACACACCCGAATCCCAGTCGATCATGCACACGCCGACGCACAGCGCATCGCCACTCATGCGCGCGTCTCCACCGCGGGCACGGCCGCGTCCAGCCATTGGCGGCGTTCGGCGACCGCGGCAAGGATGGCACGGCGGTCCTCGTCGCTGGTCCGGCTCCAGCGCGTGATCTCCTCGATCGTGCGCTGGCAGCCTTCACACCAGCCCGTCTCCGGGCTCATGCGACAGATGTTGATGCAGGGGGAGGCAACACTCATGACGAAAATCTCTGTAGGGGCTGCGGGCGGCCCATGCGTGTGTGCCGCCTCGTGAAACTGAAACCGGATTATGAACCAGGCGGCGCGGATGCGCTCGGCCGCCCGCCCGGCTTCAGGCGCCGACGCCCTTGGCGCGCTTGGCCAGCACCGCACGCGCCACCCGCGAGGCCGGCTCGCGGCCGAGCTGGGCGCTGATCCAGGCTGCGGTATCGACCAGCGCATCGAGCTCGATACCGGTCCCGATGCCCAGCCCATGCAGCAACCAGACCACATCCTCGGTGGCGACGTTCCCCGAGGCGCCGGCGGCGTAGGGGCAACCACCGAGACCGCCGACCGAGGCATCGAACACCGCCACGCCCATCTGCAGCGAGGCAAAGACATTGGCCACCGCCATGCCGTAGGTGTCGTGGTAGTGGCCGGCGAGCTTGTCCACCGGCACGCGCCTCGCCACCGCCTCGAGCATGCGGGCGATACTGGCCGGCGTGCCGACGCCGATGGTGTCGCCCAGCGAGACCTCGTAGCAGCCCATCTCCATCAGCGTCGCCGCCACGTCCGCGACCGCCTGCGGCGCGATCGCGCCCTCGTAGGGGCAGCCGACCACGCAGGAGACGTAGCCGCGCACGCGCACCCCGGCCGCGTGCGCGGCCTCGGTGACGGGGCGGAAGCGTTCCAGCGACTCGGCGATCGAGCAGTTGATGTTCTTCTGGCTGAAGGACTCGGAGGCGGCGCCGAACACCGCGACCTCCTTGGCGCCGGCAGCAAGCGCGGCCTCGAAGCCCTTCAGGTTCGGCGTGAGTACCGGGTAGGCGACGCCGGCCGCGGCGTGCGCGAGCACGCGGGTGAGCACCTCACTGTTGTCGCCCATCTGCGGCACCCACTTGGGCGACACGAAGGAGGTCGTCTCGATCGCCTTCAGGCCGGCGCGCTCGAGGCGGCGCACGAGCTCGAGCTTGGTGTCGGTGGAGACGAGCTGCTTCTCGTTCTGCAGGCCGTCGCGCGGGCCCATCTCGACGATGCGGACGGCGGTGGGCAGGCTGGTGGTCGTCATGAATCGGTTTCCTGTCGAATGACGATCGCGACCGGCGCCCCCAGGGGGAGGAAACGGTCGCGATGCGGGTTGGCCTCGAGCGGGTGGACGGCGCTCAGGCGGTCTTCGCCTCATCGAGCCCGAGCTCTTCCTTCATCTTCTGGCGGATCAGGAACTTCTGGATCTTGCCGGTCACCGTCATCGGGAAGCTGTCGACGAAGCGGATGTAGCGCGGGATCTTGTAGTGCGCGATCTGGCCCTGGCAATAGGCGCGCACCTCGTCTTCAGAAAGGTGTTCGCCCTCGCGCAGAATGATCCAGGCGCACAGCTCCTCGCCGTACTTCTGGTCGGGGATGCCGACCACCTGGACGTCGAGCACCTTGGGATGGGCGTAGAGGAACTCCTCGATCTCGCGCGGGTAGATGTTCTCGCCGCCGCGGATCACCATGTCCTTGATGCGGCCGACGATGTTGCAGAAGCCCTCGTCATCGATCACCGCGAGGTCGCCGGTGTGCATCCAGCCGCCGGCGTCGATCGCCTCCTTCGTCTTGGCCTCGTCGCCCCAGTAGCCGAGCATTACCGAGTAGCCGCGGGTGCACAATTCGCCCGCCTGGCCGCGCGGCACGATGCGGCCTTCGGTGTCGACGATCTTCACTTCCAGATGCGGCTGGACGCGGCCCACGGTGGACACGCGGCGGTCCAGGGGATCGTCGGTGCCGCTCTGGAAGCTCACCGGCGAGGTCTCGGTCATGCCGTAGGCGATCGTCACCTCGGCCATGTTCATCTTGCCGATCACCCGCTTCATGACCTCGATCGGGCACGGGCTGCCGGCCATGATGCCGGTGCGCAGGCTGGAGAGATCGAACTCGGCGAAGCGCGGATGGTCGAGCGCGGCGATGAACATGGTCGGCACACCGTAGAGGGCGGTGCATTTCTCCTGCGCCACCGTCTCCAGCACCGCCAGCGGCTCGAAGGCCTCGGCCGGATACACCATGGTCGCGCCGTGGGTCAGGCAGCCGAGGTTGCCCATCACCATGCCGAAACAGTGGTACAGCGGCACCGGGATGCACAGGCGGTCGCCGGGCACGAGCTTGATCGCCTCGCCCACGAAGAAGCCGTTGTTGAGGATGTTGTGGTGCGACAGCGTCGCGCCCTTGGGGTGGCCGGTGGTGCCGGAGGTGAACTGGATGTTGATCGGGTCGTCGAACTGCAGCTTCTCGGACAGCACGGCGAGCGCGGTCAGCTCCTCGCGGCCGGGTGCGCGCAGCAGTTCGTCGAAGTTGAGCATGCCGGGCGAGGTGTCCGTGCCCATGCGGATCACCATCTCCAGGCTGGGCAGGCGGTGGCTGCGCAGCAGGCCGGGCTCGCAGTGGCCGAGCTCGGGGGCGAGGTCGGCGATCATCTCGAGGTAGTTGCTGGTCTTGAAGGCGGGCGACAGCACGAGCGCGCGGCAGCCGACCTTGTTGAGCGCGTACTCGAGCTCGGAGCGGCGGTAGGCGGGGTTGATGTTGACCAGCACCAGCCCGGCCTTGGCGGCGGCAAACTGGGTCAGCGCCCACTCCATGTTGTTCTGCGACCAGATGCCGATGCGCTCGCCCGGCGCGAGGCCGAGGCGCATCAGCCCGCAGGCGAGGGCGTCGACGCGGCTCTTCAGCTGCGCGTAGGTGAGGCGCACGTTCTGGTGGCGTACCACCAGGGCCTCGCGCTCGGCGTGGCGGGCGCAGGCCTCGTCGAAGAAGCGGCCGATGGTCTGGCCGATCAGCTCCCTGTCGGAGGCGCCGTGGACATAGCTCTGCGTACTGCTCATCAGGTTGTCTCTCCACTCCATGCAGGGCGCGCCGGCTCTTGCGGCCGGATCGCGCTCCGTTCCACCCAGTTCGTTCGTGACTTGCGCATCGCTCAGGCGGCGGCTTCGAATTCCACCAGCTCGGCGCCGTCGCCAACCTGGTCGCCGACGCCGAAGCGGAAGGCCTTGACCGTACCGGCCGCAGGCGCGGTGATGGTGTGCTCCATCTTCATCGCCTCCAGGATCAGCAGCGGCGCGCCCTTCTCCACCTTCGCGCCCTCGGCGGCGACCAACGCGATGACCTTGCCCGGCATCGGCGCCAGCAGGCCGCCTTCGGCGCCGCCACCCTCACCGCCGTGGTGCAGCGGATCGACCGCGGCGAGTTGCCAGGCGCGGCCCTTGGCGAAGACGTGACGGCGGCCGGCGGCGGCGATCACGGTGGCGTCCATGCGCGTGCCGTCGAGTTCCACGCGCAGCAGGCCGCGCGGGTTGAGTTCGCCGCGCGCCTCGACGCTGCGGCCATCGATCGTCAGCCGGTATGCGCCGGGCAGGTAGGCGACCTCGATTGCGCGGTCGGCCTCGCCATGGCGGAACAGCAAGGTGCGGCGCGCGGTGGCGTTCATGCGCCAGCCGTCGCGCGCATGCCAGGGCGAGCGCGCGTCCGCGGTGCGCTGGGCGCGCTTGTCGGCCAGCGCCGCCTCGCGCAGCAGCTCGGCGAGCGCAGCGATCTGGAAGACCTCGTCGGGCACACCCTCGTCAGCCGGGAACAGATAGGCCTTCTCGCGCTCGATCAGGCCGGTGTCGAGGTCGGCACCGGAAAACGCCGGGCAGGCAGTCAGGCGCGACAGGAACTCGATGTTGTTGGCCACGCCCACCACGCGGTAGTCGGCCAGCGCCTGCAGCATGCGGGCGAGCGCGCGGTCGCGGTTGATGTCCCACACGATCAGCTTGGCGATCATCGGGTCGTAGTGCGGGCTGATCTCGTCGCCCTCCTCGACGCCGGTGTCGACGCGCACGTGCAGGCTCTCGGCCGGCGGCGCAAGGTGCACCAGCTTGCCGGTGGAAGGCAGGAAACCCTTGGCCGGGTCCTCGGCGTAGATGCGCGCCTCCAGCGCGTGGCCGCGGATCGCGAGTTGCTCCTGCGCCAGCGGCAGTTTCTCGCCCGAGGCGACGCGCAGCTGCCATTCGACCAGGTCCAGCCCGGTGATCATCTCGGTGACCGGGTGCTCAACCTGCAGGCGAGTGTTCATCTCCATGAAGTAGAAGGAGCCGTCCTGGTTGGCGATGAACTCCACCGTGCCGGCGCCGACGTAGCCCACCGCCTTGGCGGCATCGACCGCAGCCTTGCCCATCGCCGCGCGGCGCTCGGGCGTCATGCCGGGCGCGGGCGCTTCTTCCAGCACCTTCTGGTGGCGGCGCTGCACCGAGCAGTCGCGCTCGAACAGGTACACCACGTTGCCGTGGGTGTCGCCGAAGACCTGGATCTCGATGTGGCGCGGCTTGGTGATGTACTTCTCGACCAGCACGTGGTCGTCGCCGAAGCTGGAGATCGCCTCGCGCTTGCACGAGGCCAGCAGGTCGATGAAGTCCTCGGAGCGCTCCACCAGACGCATGCCCTTGCCGCCGCCGCCGGCCGCGGCCTTGATCAGCACCGGGTAGCCGATCGCGTCGGCCTGCTGGTGCAGATATGCGGGCGCCTGGTCATCGCCGTGGTAGCCCGGGGTGAGCGGCACGCCGGCCGCTTCCATCAGCTTCTTGGCCTCGGACTTCGAGCCCATGGCGCGGATCGCCGACACCGGCGGGCCGATGAAGACGATGCCTTCGCGCTCGCAGGCGTGGCAGAAGTCCTCGTTCTCGGACAGGAAGCCGTAGCCGGGGTGGATGGCCTGGGCGCCGGTGGCCTTGGCCGCGGCGATGATCTTGTCGATCACCAGGTAGGACTCGCGCGCCGCCGCCGGGCCGAGCAGCACCGCCTCGTCGGCCAGGCGCACGTGACGGGCCTTGGCGTCGGCCTCGGAATACACCGCGACGGTCTTGATGCCCATGCGGCGGGCGGTCTTGATGACGCGGCAGGCGATTTCACCGCGGTTTGCGATCAGGATCTTGTCAAACATGATGTCTCCAAACCTTGTGTTCGTAGGGCGGGCCGTCAGGGCGATTCGGGGGTGTGCCCGCTCCCACGGCAAACAGGCGCTGCATCGATACGGGCGGACGTGTCGTTGGCGAGACACGCCCGCAGCCAACTAGGCAATCCAGGCCGCCGGGCGCTTGTCGAGGAAGGCGGCCAGCCCTTCCTTGGCCTCGGGCGTGGCACGCAGGCTGGCGATGCGGCGCGCGGTGTCTTCCACCACCGCGTCGCTCACCGGCCGGTTGGCCACCGCGCGGATCAGGTCCTTGGCCGCGGCCTGCGACTTCGGGCCGCCCTGCAGCAGGGCCTCGACCACTTCCTTGACCTTGGCATCCAGTTCCTCGGTGGCCACCGCCTCGTGCGCCAGACCCAGATCGGCCGCGCGTGCCGCGTTGATGCGCTCGGCGGTCTGGAAGTAGCGGTAGGCCTGGCGCTCGCCGATGGCGCGGATCACGTAGGGGCTGATCGCCGACGGGATGATCCCGAACTTGACCTCGGAGGTCGCGAACACCGCGCGGTCCCCGGCGATGCAGATGTCGCAGGCGCTCGCCAGCCCCATGCCGCCGCCCAGCGCCGCGCCATGCACGCGCGCGATGGTGGGCTTGTTCATCTCGGCCAGCGTGCGCAGCATGCCGGCGAGCTTCATCGCGTCGGCGAAGTTCTCCGCCTCGCTCGCCTCGCCGGCGGCCTTCATCCAGTTGAGGTCGGCGCCGGCGGAAAAGCTCTTTCCCCGCCCGGCCAGCACCACGGCGCGCACCGAATCATCGGCATCGAGCGCGATGCAGGCGGTCGTCAGGTCGGCGATCAGTTGCGCGTTGAAGGCGTTGTGCACGTCTGGACGGTTCATCCAGATCGTCGCCACGCCACCGTCGCGTTGAATCTCCAGTGTTTCGTACATCGTGTCTCCTCGCCTCAAGGGGCGTTTCAGTCCTTTCCGGCTTCGAACCAGTTTTCCAGTCTCAGCCCGTCGAAGCATTCGAAGTCGCGCGTATTGCGCGTGACCAGGGTCAGGTTCCGGGTGGCAGCGATGGCAGCGATCTGGCTATCCGGGTAGGGCTGCGGCCGCCCAAGCCCAAGGAGGCGGGCACGCTCTCTCGCGTGCCAGGTGGCTGCAGTCTCGTCGTACGGCAATATCTGCACGCTGGAGCCGATGACAATGTCACGATAAGCCCGTACCAGCATCTCCCCCCGCCTGACACTCGGGGAGCGCAAGGCGCCACACAGCAACTCGTGCCAAACGACCGACGCAATCGCGCAGTCGTTTCCATCACGCGAAAAGCGACGCGCAACCCCAGGATCGACCCGCGGCTTGAGCAATTCGGACAGCACATTGGTATCCAGCAGAAACGACACCCCCATCACGCACGCTCTTGTTTCACATCGGGCCCTTCCGCGTCGTCTGCAACGCCCCCGGCCCAGTCATATTCGGGTCCGCTGAAGTCGCAGCGAGGCTCGTAGATCGTCCTGTCGCGCCAGCTGTCGATCTCTTCGTCCGTCCAGTCAGGAAACGCATCCTCGGCAGCGAGCTTCGCTCTCACCTCCTGCACGACGTCCCAGAACGACGGGCGCGCGGTCGTCGCGACACGCATGCGTTCGTATTCCTGGACCGCAAGCACCACCGCCACCGGCTTGCCGCGGCGGGTGATGGTGACCGGCTCACCCGCCTCGGCCTGATGGATCAGCGCCGGCAAGCGGTTCTTCGCATCGGCAATCGAGATCATCTGCGCCTCCTTTATGGCTATTTACATGGCCATTCTAGACCTCGCATTGCGGCATTACATCCGGAACACGCCGAACTTGGTCGGCTGGATCGGCGCGTTGAGCGCGGCCGACAGCGACAGCCCCAGGATGCGCCGCGTCTGCGCCGGATCGACCACGCCGTCGTCCCACATGCGCGCGGTGGCGTAGTAGGGATGGCCCTGGAACTCGTACTGCTCGCGGATCGGCGCCTTGAAGGCCTCTTCCTCTTCCTTGCTCCAGCTCCCGCCCTTGGCCTCGATGCCGTCGCGGCGCACGGTGGACAGCACGCTCGCCGCCTGCTCGCCGCCCATCACGCTGATGCGCGAATTCGGCCACATCCACAGGAAGCGCGGGCTGTAGGCGCGGCCGCACATGCCGTAGTTGCCGGCGCCGAAGGAGCCACCGATGAGCATGGTGATCTTGGGCACCTGCACGGTGGCAACGGCCGTCACCATCTTGGCGCCGTCCTTGGCGATGCCGCCGTTCTCGTACTTGCGGCCGACCATGAAGCCGGTGATGTTCTGCAGGAACAGCAGCGGGATGCCGCGCTGGCCGCACAGCTCGATGAAGTGCGCGCCCTTCTGCGCCGATTCGCCGAACAGGATGCCGTTGTTGGCGACGATGCCCACCGGGTAGCCGTGGAGCTGGGCGAAGCCGCACACCAGGGTGGTGCCGTACCTCGCCTTGAACTCGTCGAAGCGCGAGCCATCGACCACGCGGGCGATGATCTCGCGCACGTCGAAGGGCTTGCGGGTGTCGCTGGGGATGATGCCGTAGATCTCTTCCGGGTCGTACAGCGGCTCTTCGCCCTGCCCCAACGCCATGTTGATCGGCTTGGTGCGGTTGAGGTTGGAGACGATGCGGCGCGCGATGTAGAGCGCGTGGGCGTCGTTCTCGGCCAGGTGGTCGGCCACGCCCGAGAGCCGGGTGTGCACATCGCCGCCGCCCAGATCCTCGGCGCTCACCACCTCGCCGGTGGCCGCCTTCACCAGCGGCGGGCCGCCGAGGAAGATCGTGCCCTGGTTCTTGACGATGACGGTCTCGTCCGACATCGCCGGCACGTAGGCGCCACCCGCGGTGCACGAACCCATCACCACCGCGACCTGCGGGATGCCCTTGGCCGACATGTTGGCCTGGTTGTAGAAGATGCGGCCGAAGTGGTCGCGGTCGGGGAAGACCTCGTCCTGCCTGGGCAGGAAGGCACCGCCCGAGTCGACCAGGTAGATGCAGGGCAGGTTGTTCTGCTCGGCGATCTCCTGCGCGCGCAGGTGCTTCTTGACCGTCATCGGGTAGTAGGTGCCGCCCTTCACCGTGGCGTCGTTGGCCACGATCATGCACTCGACGCCCTGCACGCGGCCGATGCCGGTGATGACACCGGCGCTCGGCGCCTCGTCGTCATACATGCCCCAGGCCGCCATCTGGCCGACCTCGAGGAAGGGCGTGCCGGGGTCGAGCAGGTGGCCGACGCGGTCGCGCGGCAGCAGCTTGCCGCGCGCGGTGTGCTTGGCGCGCGCCGACTCGCCGCCGCCGAGGCTGACCTGGGCCGCCTTGGCACGCAGATCCTCGACCTGGGCGCGCAGGCTGGCGGCGTTGGCCTGGAAGTCCTCGCCGCGGGTGTTGATGCTGGATTTGATCACGCTCATCGCAGACGCTCCGCTCAACGGGTTTCGGAAAACAGCTCGCGGCCGATCAGCATGCGGCGGATCTCGCTGGTGCCGGCGCCGATCTCGTACAGCTTGGCGTCGCGCCACAGGCGGCCCACCGAGTACTCGTTGGTGTAGCCCACGCCGCCCAGGGCCTGGATCGCCTCGCCCGCCATCCAGGTGGCCTTCTCGGCGGTGTACAGGATCACGCCGGCGGCGTCCTTGCGCAGCGTGCGCGCGTGGTCGATGCGGTCGCAGGCCTGGCCCACGGCGTAGGCGTAGGCGCGGCAGGCGCTCCAGGTGGAGTACATGTCGGCGATCTTGCCCTGCATGAGCTGGAACTCGCCGATCGGGGTGTCGAACTGCTTGCGCTCATGCATGTAGGGCACGACCGCGTCCATGCACGCGGCCATGATGCCGAGCGGGCCGCCCGACAGCACCGCGCGCTCGTAGTCCAGGCCGGACATCAGCACCTGCACGCCGCGGCCGATGTTGGCCTCGCCGCCGAGCACGTTCTCGACCGGCACCTCGACGTCGTCGAAGAACAGCGGATAGGTGTTGGAACCGCGCATGCCGAGCTTGTCGAGGTGGGTGCCGCAGGTGAAGCCCTTCATACCCTTTTCGATGATGAAGGCGGTGATGCCCTTGGGGCCGGCGTTGATGTCGGTCTTGGCGTAGACCACCAGGGTGTCGGCGTCGCCGCCGTTGGTGATCCACATCTTGGCGCCGTTGAGGACGAAATGGTCGCCCTTGCGGTCGGCGCGCAGCTTCATGCTCACCACGTCCGAGCCGGCATTGGGCTCGGACATCGCCAGCGCGCCGACGTGCTCGCCCGAGATCAGCTTGGGCAGGTACTTCTGCTTCTGCGCCTCGGTGCCGTTGCGACGGATCTGGTTGATGCACAGATTGGAGTGCGCGCCGTACGAGAGGCCCACCGAGGCCGAGGCGCGCGAGATCTCTTCCATCGCCACGATGTGGGCGAGGTAGCCCATGTCGGTGCCGCCGTACTCCTCGCTCACCGTCATGCCATGCACGCCGAGGTCGCCGAGCTTCTTCCACAGGTCGGCGGGAAACTCATTGACGCGGTCGATCTCGGCCGCGCGCGGCGCGATCTCGGCCGCGCAGAAGGCCTGCAAGGTATCGCGCAGGGCGTCGATGGTCTCGCCGAGGTTGAAGTTCAGGCTGGGCACGTTCATGGGGTGTCTCCTTCTCGAGGTTGTCCTGGCGCAGCGGGCGGTGCGCGGTAAATCCACGCGGCAAATCCATTATGGACGGCGCCTGCCCGGGGATGGTCGGAGATTAGCGGCACGCGGCGGACGACGAGTGCCATCATGGTTGCAATTCGTGCCACACGGACTAGCATTCCGGCACATGAAGATCCTCGCCCCCTCGCCCGCCGAACTCACCCGCGGCCGCGCCGCCACGCCGATCGCCTTCATCCGCGCGATCGTCACCGGGTATCGCCGCCGGGGCATGGATCCGGCCAGCGCGCTGGCGCAGGCACAGATCCCGCCTGCGCTGCTGGACGACCCGGCCGCGCGCGTCACCGCCGCGCAGATGGAAGTGATGTCGGGGCTGGCGATGCAGGAGCTGGACGACGAGGCGCTGGGCTGGTTCTCGCGCCGGCTGCCGTGGGGCAGCTACGGCATGCTGTGCCGCGCCTCGATCACCTCGCCGACGCTGGAGGTGGCGCTCAAGCGCTGGTGCCGCCACCACCGCCTGCTCACCGAGGACATCGTCTTCGCGCTGGCGCAGCGCGCGGGCCTGGCCACGATCCGCGTCACCGAGAACGCCGAGCTCGGCGAGCTGCGCGAGTTCTGCCTGGTCAGCACGCTGCGCTACCTGCTCGGCTACGCGTGCTGGCTGGTGGATTCGCGCATCGCACTCAGCGAGGCGGCGTTCCCCTTCCCCGCGCCGGCCCACGCCGATGCCTACGCCTACCTCTTTGCCGGCCCGGCGCGCTTTGCCGCCGAGTCCGCCGGCCTCGCCTTCGATGCGCGCTATCTGGCGCTGCCGGTGCGCCGCGACGAGAAGGCCCTGCAGACCATGCTGCAGCGCGCCCTGCCGCTCACCGTGCTGCAATACCGCCGCGACCGCCTGCTGGTGCACAGCGTCGCCCAAGTTCTCGCCGCCGACCCGGCTGCGGCTCAGACCGCCGAGGACATTGCGGCCCAGCTCAACACCTCGGTGCGCACCCTGCACCGGCAGCTGAAGGAAGAGGGGGTGTCGCTGCAGCGACTGAAGAACGAGGCGCGGCGCGAGCGCGCGATCAGGCTGCTGCTGCAGACACGCCGGCCGGTGAAGCAGATCGCGGCTGCGGTGGGCTTCGACAGCGAGAAGAGCTTTGCGCGGGCGTTTCGCGAGTGGACGGGGCGCGCGCCGAGCGCGTTCAGGGAAGGTAGGCAGCAGGAAGAAATTCCACCATCCTGACCATGGCCACCTGCGCCCCGGCGACACCGGCACCGCCGTCGGCATTTCTTACACCCCGGCGAATTCCAGGAAATTCCATATGCAAACTCTTCTTATGCATCAATGGTATGCATAATGTGGCCCGCCTCTTGCTCCTTGCGGATCACCGCGCCTTCCAGGCGGTCCGATCAGCCCACATGGAGTCACCCGGTCCACATGAAGCACACCGCACTCGCCCTCGCATTCGCCACCCTGGGTCTCAGCGCCAACGCCGCCGTGATCTCATTCGAAGCCCCGCTCAATCTGGCCACCACCGAGATCAACCAGAACCTCAGCCTGGGCATGTTCGACTCGACGCTCGGCACCCTCGAATCGATCTCGCTCGAGTTGCTCGGCCAGGCCATCTCCACCGCATCGATCCAGAACAATGCGGCGCAAGCACAGAACTTCGGCTTCACGAGCACGCTGAATCTGGTCTTCTCGGGGGGGCCGCTGGCCGAAATCATCCAGCTCGCTCTGTTTGACACCGGCACGATCACCGGCGCTGACGGGCTGGGTCGAATCCTCATCGAGGCAGGCCAGACCTATGAACTCGGCACGGTCGACGTCGGCAAGTCGCTCGTCCTCAGTGTCGACGCCGCAAACTTTGCCGCCTTCATCGGCACCGATGCGCTCACCCTCAACTGCGAAAGCCTGGTGAGCAATACCCAGGTCGGCGGGGGCGGCAACATCTCGGTGAACCAGGCCACGCAAGCGGGCTGCGGCGCCCGGGTGACCTACACCTACAGCGACAGCACCTCGACCGCGAACCCGGTTCCCGAACCCGGCTCGCTTGCCCTGCTTGGCCTGGGCCTGGTAGGTCTGGCCGGTCTGCGTCGCAAGACGCGCTGATCCGGCGCCAGCCAGCCTGCTCCAACGAGACCGTTCCGAAAGGACGGTTTCCAGCGTTTACCGCTCGCGCCGCGTGAGATCACCGTCTCCGCGGCACGTCGGCCGTGATCCGGGCGCCAGGCTGCCTTGACACCCCTGGCTTGCGTCCCACCTCGGCGGAGGCGACACTGCCCAGCCAGACCGGGGCCTCGCGCGGCCTGCAGCGCGCATCGCGCAGCCTCAATCCAGGCACCCCGGCATGCCTCCTCCATCACCGCGAGACCCTGCCATGGACCTCCCCGCCCACCAGCTCACCATGACCGTGCTGATGACGCCCGACACCGCCAACTTCTCGGGCAAGGTCCACGGCGGCGCCATCCTCAAGCTGCTCGACCAGGTGGCCTATGCCTGCGCCAGCCGCTACGCCGGCCACTACGTGGTCACGCTCAGCGTCGACCAGGTGATGTTCCGCCAGCCGATCCAGGTCGGCGAACTGGTCACCTTCCTCGCCTCGGTCAACCACACCGGCAACTCGTCGATGGAGGTGGGCATCAAGGTCGTCGCCGAGGACATCCGCGCCAAGGTCGTCCGCCATGTGAATAGCTGCTTCTTCACCATGATCGCGGTCGATGACGACGGCCGGCCGACCAAGGTGGTGCCGCTGAATCCTCAGACCGCAGACGAACGCCGCCGCTTCGCCGAAGCCGAGCTGCGCCGGGCGATGCGGCGTGAGATGGAGCGCAAGTTCGCCGAAGTCCATGGCGGACAGTGAGCATCGAAGCGCAGGCGCGGGCCGAGCCAGCCCCCGCCGGCGGCAATCGCATCACAGCGCATTTCCGTTCAAGCCGAAGGGGCAGCGCGCCCGCCGTCGTCCTCATGGATGCGCCGGTCGCGCCCGGCCAGCATCCCGAACACCGCCATCGCCAGCGACAAGGCCACGCACAGCGTCAGCGCCAGGCTCCAGTCCTGCGAGAGCTCGCGCACGCCGCCGATCAGCGGCGGGCCGAAGGCGGCAAGGAGGTAGCCGACGCATTGCGCCATGCCCGACAGGGCGGCCGCCTGGCGCGCGTTGTCGGTGCGCAGGCCCATGAACATCAGCGCCAGGATGATGCAGGCGCCGGAGCCGAAGCCGGAGCACGCCACCCACAGACCGGCCAGCTGCGGGAGCAGCTGCAGGCCGAGCAGGCCGGCGGCGACCAGCAGGGACATCGCCAGCGCGACCAGGCGCTGATCCTTCAGGCGCTGGGTCAAGGGCCCCAGCAGCAGGCCGGGCACGGCCGAGGCGAGCTGCATCCAGCCATGCAGCGAACCCGCCTCGAGCGGCGAATAACCGCGGCTGGTCAGGATGGCGGGCAGCCAGCCGATCATCACGTAATAGACGAAGGAGTTCAGCCCCATAAACAGCGTCACCTGCCAGGCCAGCGCGTGACGCCAGACCGGAGCACCGCGCGGCGCGGCGACGATCGGCGCAGCGGCGGCCGCAGGGCCAAGCTGTGGCCACCACAGCAGCATCGCCACCACCGGCAGCACCAGCATTGTCAGCAGTGCGCCGGACCAGCCCAGGCCCAAGCCTGTTGCCAGCGGGAACATCGCCGCCGAGGCGATCGCGGCGGCGACGCCCATCGTTAGCGCATAGGCACCGGTGACGGCAGCGATGCGGCTCGGAAAGTCGCGCTTCAGCAGGCTGGGCAACAGCACGTTGCCCACCGCGATCCCCGCCCCGATCGCCGCGGTACCGGCGAACAGGCTCCACGCCTGCCCCGCCGAGCGCAGGACGATACCCGTCGCGATCAGCGCCAGCGCGCCGAACAAGGCTCGTTCCAGCCCGACACGGCGCGCCAGCCAAGGGGCCAGCGGCGACACGAGGGCGAAAGCCAGCAGTGGCAGCGTGGTCAGCAGACCGGCGCGCGCGGTGCCGAGCGCAAACGCATCCTGGATCGAGGACAGGACCGGAGCGAGTCCGGTGATCGGCGCGCGCAGGTTGGTGGCGACCAGCAGGATGCCGACCAGCAGCAGCATCGGGCGCAGGTCGCGGAGGGCAAGGGAAGGGCTGTGGCTCATGGAGAACATCCATCAAGGAATGCGAGAGCCCCGAGCTTAGGGATTTACCGGCTGGGCGTATCTGGATAGATTGCCAAACAATCTTCAAAACCAGCCATGAACACGCCCATGAATGCCAGCTGGCGCAGCTTCGACCCCGACCGCAACACCCGCCCGGCGATCGCCCTGCGCGTCGACGTCTCCGACAACGACAACGAGGCGCCGGTGCACCAGCATCGCAAGGGCCAACTGGTGCTGGCGCTGCGCGGCGGCGTGGTCTGCGAGGTGCCCAACGCACGCTGGATGGTCCCGCCCAATTGTGCGGTGTGGGTGCCGGGCGACCTGCCGCACAGCAATCGCGTGACCCCCAACGCCCGCATCTGCCTGCTGTTCCTCGAACCGGGCGCCGCGGCCCTGCCGCAGACCTGCTGCACCCTGGCGATCTCGCCGCTGGTGCGCGAGCTGATCCTCCACCTCGCCGGCCAGCCCCACGACTACGCCCCGGATAGCCGTAGCGCCCGCCTCGTCCAGGTGCTGCTCGAGACCTTGCCCGACATGCCGGTCGAGCGGCTCCACCTGCCAATCTCCAGCGAGGCGCGCATCCGCCGCATCGCCGATGCGCTCACCGCCAACCCCGCCGACCGCAGCACCCTGCCGGAATGGGCGCGCCGCGTCGCGATGAGCGAGCGCAGCCTGGCCCGCCTGATGCTCAGGGAAACCGGCCTCAGCTTCGGGCGCTGGCGCCAGCAACTGCAGCTGCTGGTGGCGCTGCGCCACCTCGCCGCCGGCGCCACGGTGCAGCAGGTTTCCGCCGAACTGGGCTACGAGTCGGTGACCGCCTTCATCACCATGTTCAAGAAGGCGCTCGGCCAGCCGCCGGCCAAGTACCTGGCCGCGCTGACGCGGGCGCAGCAGGCGTGAGGCGTGGCGAGCACGCCGGCCGTCATGCTGGCGAAATCTTCCCCGGTGTGCCCCTGCTCGTGGTGGCCAACGAGCTCAGCGGCACGACCACGGTGTTCCGCATCGATCGGGACAAGCAGGTGGGCAGGGCCGCGCGCTGACCACGCAGCCACAGTGCGACGGCGCGGCCCCGGTCGCTCCGCCGCATCCTGTTACGAGCGCGTGCTGCCTTCGCAGCAGGCCAGCTCCTAGAATGGGCCGCACATCCGGCACATTCCAGCGCCCCTTCGCCAGGGACACCCGCCTCGACAGGAAACCACCATGAAGAAGACGCCCTGCTTCGCCAGCCTCATTCTCTGCACCGCGCTGCTCGCAGGCCCCGCGCAGGCGGGCGAGTTCGACTGCAGCACCCGCATCGGCCGCGCCGCCCTCGACGGCAATCTGCGCGTGCCCTCGGGCGCGCGCTGCACGCTCGACGGCACCCGCATCGGCGGCAACATCAAGGTCGGCCGCGGCGCCACCCTGGAAGCGCACGACATCAGGGTCGGCGGCAATATCCAGGCCGAAGGCGCACGCCGGGTCGCGCTAACCGGGTCCCGCGTCGGCGGCAACATCCAGGCCGACAGCGCGCGCCAGGTCGCGGTGATCAGGTCCCGGGTCGGCGGCAATATCCAGCTCAAGCAGGGCGGCGGAGCAAGGATCGAATCTGCCGAGGTCGGCGGCAACATCCAGCTGTTGTCGAACCACAGGGCGATCACGGTGGGCCGCAACCGGGTCAATGGGAACCTGCAGTGCAAGGAGAACCGCCATTCGCCCGCCGGGGGCGGGAATCGCGTGCGCGGGAACAAGGAAGATCAGTGCGCGTGGCTCTGATGGACAAGCGCACAACCGAATTTGCCGAAGCATCCCGGCCGCGCTGCTGTGCTGGCACGCGATGCGCCGCCAAAGCGGCGTACTGACCGTAGGGCATCGACGCGCGCGCCGAAGCCGCCCGGACCTCGCGGGCGCTGGGCTCAGGTGCGCAACACCCCTGCCGCCTGCTGACCTGGCGGGGTCGGCGGCGCCTGCCGCTCCAGACGCGCCGCGGCATTGGCGCCAACCTGGGACATGGCCTCGTAGGAGGCCAGCGCACGCTGGGCCGAGTAGTTGTTGCGCACATCGCCGCTGGCGGCTGCGGCGCGGGCCTGCTCGACGGCGCGCGCTTCCACCGTGCCCTTGTCCGGGCTCGGTGCCGCCTGGGGTGGCGTTTGCGCGGCTGCCTCGCCGCGTGCCACCGCGCTCAGGGTGACCACCGCACTCGACTGCGCAGGTTGAGTTGCTGCGGCACCGGCCGCTTCACCGAGGCGCGGCTCCTGCTGCTGGAGCTGCGCATCCTGCTGGGCAGGCTGCGGCTGACGCACGTCGGCCGGCCGCATCAGGCTGGCCGGGAGCGCGTTCATTGCGGGTGAGATTGCATCCATCGCGTTCGCCTCAATCACCATCCTTGCTATCGATCACTGCCCAGCGGCCGGCTCATCCAGCGGACGCGGCGCGGCAGGTGCAGGGGCCTGCCGAGAAGCATCGCACACCGCGGACAAGGCCTCCGCGTACAGGATCACAGTTGCGCGCGATCTGATGCGCTGCCAGTCAAGGCCCCGGCACCAGCAGGCCGCGCACCTCGAGCACGTCAGCGCCGCTCGAGGATGTCCGCCAGGAAGGCGCGCATCTGGGCTGAATCCCACTCGAGCGCTCCAAGCGCGGCATGGGTCCGGCGCCCGTTGCGATCCACCACGACCGTCGTGGGGAGCCCCTTGAGCGGCCATCCGTTGAGGTCGAGGTCGGCATCGACCAGCACCGGAAAGGACACCGGGACCTCGGCAAGAAAGCTGTGCAGCTGCGGGCCGCCGGGGCCGACGTGGACCGCGAGGATCTCGAGGCCCTGTGCTCGCAGTTGGCGGTAGAGGCGCTCCATCGCCGGCATCTCGGTACGACAGGGCACGCACCAGGTCGCCCAGAAATTGACCAGCACCACCTTGCCGCGAAGGTCATCAAGCCTGCGTTCGCGGCCGTCGGTGGCCGGTAGCGCAAGCTCGGCGGCGAGCGGCGACCCGGCCACCGCCTGCATCGGCTCGGCGAGCGCGCTCAATGTCGCGCCGGTGATCAGCAGAAAGCCGAGCGCCGATGCAAGCAAGCCGCGCGACTTCATCGCCCTTCCTCCGCCACGGCCGGCTGGCCGCCGCCGACGCCGCCGGCGGGAGCGGCAAAGGCGTCGAGCACGAGGCTGCGGTACTCGCCGGTCAAGGCCTCGAGAAAGGCCACCAGGTCGGCCCTGTCGGCCGCCGACAAGCCAAGCGGCCCGATCAGGGGGCTGAGCTGTGGGTCGGGGGCGCCACCGCGGTCGTAGAACGCCACCACGGCGGCGAGCGTGGGCAACGCGCCGTCGTGCATGTAGGGCGCGGTCAGGGCGACGTTGCGCAGCCCGGGCGTGCGGAAGCTGCCGCGATCGGCCGGGTTGCGGGTGACGCGGTAGCGGCCCGCATCGGGGGCGGGCGGGCGCCCCACCGCGCGGATGAGCTCCGCGCTCACCGTGACGCTGACACCCGGGTGCAGCCACACCCGCGCCGCGTCGGTGCCGGCACGTTCGGATCGGCGCCAGGCGACGCCGGTGTTGTGAAAGCGCTGATCGCTGAACAGTGCGTGCTGCGCGCCAATGAGGTGGCAGGCGGCGCACCGCGCGCGTCCGGTGAACAGCGCGAAGCCGCGGCGCTCGCGCGCGTCCAGCGCAGCGCTGTCGGCGCCGAAGTACCAGCGGTCGAAGCGCGAACCGCCCGACACGAGCAGGCGCTGGTAGGTGGCCAGCGCGTCGGCAACCGTCTCGAGCGCCGGGCCGCGCCCGTCGAAGGCGGCCTCGAACAGGCCGGCGTAGTCGGGCAGCGCGGCGAGCAGGTCGACGACGAAGCCGATCGAGGGGTTCGCCATCTCGTTCGGGTGCAGCATCGGCTGCCAGGCCTGCTGCTCGAGCGTCCGCTCGCGTCCATCGTGAAACAGCACCTGCATGAACGCGACGTTGTAGAGCGTGGGCGCATTGCGCCCGACCGAGCGCCCCTCGATGCCGACGGCGATCGCGATCTCATTGTTGGCGAAGCCTTGCTCCGGGATGTGGCACATCGCGCAGGACTGCGTGCCATTGAGCGACAGGCGACGATCGAAGAACAGCTTGCGCCCGAGCGCCGCGCGTGCGCTCAACACGGCATCGGGTACGGCCAGCTCGAGCGCCGGCAAGCCCAGCTGCCCGCGGCGGGCACGGGCGACGAGGTCGGCCGGCGCACCGGCACGTGCCTCGACGGCAATCGAGCGGGTATGGAAGTGCGCCTCCTCGTAGCCGCGACGGTCGTCGCCCGGCCCGTCCGTGGCCGCGCAAACCAGGCCTGGCGCGACCAGCAGCCAGGCCCGCAGCAGCCCGCGCCGCCACCGTCCTGCACCGGCCATGGCACGCCACCCGCGCTGCTCGCGCCCCCGCAACACCGCGTCCGCCACCGCCATGGATGAGCCCCCTATCGCTCGGCGCGCGGATCGGCAAACGCCGGATCGGTGAGCGTGCGCAGGAAGGCGACCAGGCTCGCCCGCTCCGCCTCGCTCAGGCCAAGCGGCCGGATCTGCGGCGCCTGCAGCTCATGCGCCATGCCGCCATCGTCGTAGTGCGCCACCACGCCCTCCAGCGTGGCGATCGAGCCGTCGTGCATGTAGGGGGCGGTGAGCGCCACATTGCGCAGCGAGGGCGTACGGTACCTCCAGCGGTCTGCGGGATGCTGGGTCACCTCGTAGCGGCCGAGATCGTTGTACGGGCGCTCCTCGGTGCCGCGCAGGGCCGCCAGATTGACCCTGAGCGCGCCCTCGTCGCCCACCGGAATGGTGTCGCGCCGCGCACGCTTGCCCATGGAGTGTGCGTAGCCGACGCCGGTGTCATGAAAGCCGTCGTCGGCGAACAGGGCGTGGTCCGGGCCGATCGTGTGGCAGGCCGCGCAGCCGGCGCGGCCCGTGAATAGCGCGTATCCGCGCTGCTCCTCGTCGGTCAGCGCCCCGCCATCGCCGCCGAAGTGCCAGCGATCGAAACGCGAGCCGCCGGAAACCAGCACCGTCAGGTAGGCCGCGAGGCTGTCGGCGAGCGTCTTCATGGTGAGGCCCTCGCGCGGGAAGGCGGCGGCGAAACCCTGCTCGATCGCCGCATCGGCGCGCAGCCTGGCCATCACCTCGTCGACCGCGCGGTTGCCGAGGACCGACTCGTCGAGGAGCTTGCTCCACACCAGAGTGTCGAGCCGTGACTCGCGTCCATCCCAGAACAGCCGGGTCCGATAAGCCACATTGAGCACGGATGGTGCGTTGCGCCGCAAGCCGGCGCCCTCGACGCCGATCGAGCGTGCCATCACGTTGTGGGCGAAGGCCTGCGCCGGGACATGACAGCTTGCGCAGGAGAGGCTGCCGTTGGCCGACAGCCGGCGGTCGAGGAACAGGCGCTGGCCGAGCGCGACGCGCTCGGCGCTCAGGCCATCGCGCAGCGCTGCGGGCAGCGCGGGGAGGCCGGGCGGCGGATCAAGGGCGCGCGCCAGGCGTTCGCCGGCCGACGGACTCGCACCCACGGCGGACCCCGCCGCGCCCTCCGCCTGGGCGTCCGCCTCCATCAACAGCGTGCGCGCATCGGCGAGCAGGATGTCGGGGTGCAGGTAGGACACGTTGTAGATGTTCCGCACCTGCCTTGCCGGATCGATCAGATAGACCCGCAGGATGTGGGCAAGATGGCCGGTGTACCGCCCCGCTTCATCGTAGATCCGCTCGACGCCCTGACCATAGGCATCGAGCACGGGCTGGACGGCCTGCATCGACGCCGAGGTGAGGAAGGCCCAGTCGTCCGACGAGTCGGCGTCGATCAGCCGGGCGTACTCGCGCATCACCTGCGGACTGTCCGTCTCGGGGTCGAAGCTCAGCGACACCAGCCGGACGCGGCCGGCCAGGTCCGGACTGCGGCCAAGCTCGCGGTGGATGCGCTGCAACACGAAGCTCGCCAGCGGACAGCCGTCGGGGTCCGGGCACCGGGTGTACATGAAGCTCAGGAAGACCAGGCGGTCGGCCCCGAAGACCTCGTGCAGCCGGCTGCGCGCCCCGCTCGCGAGCAGCACCTCGCCGTCGGCAGCCGCTCGGATCGGCGGCAGCCGGTAGGTACCGGGCCGGGGACTGTCGAAGCCGAGCGGCCCATACCCCGGCGCCAGGACATCGGGCCCGCGAACCGCGCCGGCCATGGGCGGCGCGCCGGCATCGCCGTGATGCTCATGGCCCTGATGCGCGCTCGCCGCGGCGGCCAGCAGCAGCCCGCCCAGCGCGAGGCGGCGCAGGCGGGCCGCGAGTCCGGTCAGCGTGGCGGAATGCAGCGCGTCCATCACCGTGCTCCGCCTGTCCCGGGCAAGGCCCGGCGCCTCGTCGGCCGCCCGCACCGACCCGGTCCGCCGCTAACGCAGCGCCTGCTGCGCGTTCGTCAGGGTCGCCGAGACGATGGGCGCGTCGCGATCGCCTTCGGGCGGCGACGTGGCGGCAATGTTGCTCGCGAACAGGCGGCTGGAGTTGAAGGTGATGAGGTGCGCGCGGCCGAGGTTCTCCTTGTAGAAGTCGATCTCGAACGCGAGCTTCAGGGTCTGCGACTGCGCATCCCAGTGGTACTTCTTGAAGAACTGCACGTCCTTGTCGCCCTTCTTGTCCCAGTTGGCGAGCAGGGGGGAGCTGAAATACACGCGCTTGCCGTCCCAGCTCTGGGACACCATGTTGAGCTGCGCGCCGATCTCCTGCTCGGTCACCAGCTTCGCATTGAAGGGATCAGAGACGTCGAACAGCCGCACCTTGCCATCCATGAAGGTGTTGACCCACAGGTACTTGTCGTCCGCAGAGATCGAGAACGCCACCGGCAAGGGCACGTCCGCGGGGTTGCCGATCGTGCCCACCTCGGCGGCGCTCCAGCCCTTGTCGCGGTCCTCGTAGATCAGATAGATCTTGGCGGTCAGTGCCGTGGTGACGAAGCAGTAGTTGTTGCCCCACGCACAGCGGATCTCGAGCGGCGCCCCGGGCACGTCCAGCACGCGCTTGGGCTGGCGCTCGTGCAGGTTCCAGACGACCACGGTGTTGCCGAAGCGCTTCATCGCCTCCTCGTCCTGCAGCATCTTGCCGAAGTCCATCATGTAGTTCGACCAGCCGGTGAACGAGGAGGTGACCATCACGTTCTTGGCCGGCAGGAAGCGCACGTCGTAGCCATAGCCGTCGGCATACCTGCCGCTCTTCTCGGCGCCGCGCAGGTTGTCGTCGGTAGGCATCCAGTGGGTCGCCACATGCTCGCCGTCATTGCTGTATTCCACCAGCGCCGTGCGCCCACCGTGGTCGCTGCTGTTGGACAGGGCGCTGATCATCATCCGCCCCGGCAGGGCGAAGAAGGTGTGCGGGCCGACCGCGCCGCCGCTGGCGGCGACGAAGTCGTCGACGGTCCGCGTGAGCCTGGGCCGCGCCGGGTCGGAGTGCACGTCGAAGATGAAGATCTTGCTGGTGTCCAGCCCGCCGGCCCACAGATAGCGGCGGTCGTCGGTGTATCCGGAGTGATGCGCCTCGTTGCGCCCGCCCACCGGCACGACATGGATGACCTTGCCGTAGGTGGGCGAATCGGGTCGGACATCGACCGTCACCAGCTTGTCCTGCTCGTCCCCCACACCCGCCTGGCCAAGGGTCCACACGTAGGCGAATTCTTCCTGACCGACGATCTTGGGGGAGTAAGGCGATACACAGGTCTCGTCCGCCTGCAGCGTCACCGGCAGGTTCGCCGCCAGGGCGAGCATGCCCGCCAGCAAACCCCTGAGCGCAGCGCATGGCCGTGCTCGATTGCGCACTCGGTCCATCGTCGGTCCTCCTCGCGGGTTGGTCTCCAGGGCGAGCGGCCCGACGGCTCATGTCACCGGACCGCGGCGTCAAGAACACGCATGACAATCGTTTTCAATCTAGGCCGTATCCCGGGTTTGTCAATGCGGATCCGGCCGGCCACGCGCGCCAGCAAGCACAAGACCGGCCTTCCCTCTCGGGCAAGGCCGGTCTCAGGAAATGCGAAGACTGCCGTCAGCCCGCCAGCGCGCGCCCGATCACCAGCTTCTGGATGTCGCTCGCGCCTTCGTAGATCTGGCACACGCGCACGTCGCGGTAGATGCGCTCGACCGGGAAGTCGGTGACGTAGCCGTAGCCGCCGTGCACCTGGATGGCGTCCGAGCACACGCGCTCGGCCATCTCGGAGGCGAACAGCTTGGCCATCGACGCTTCCTTGAGGCAGGGCCGGCCGGCGTCCTTGAGGCTGGCGGCGTGCCACACGAGCTGGCGCGCGGCTTCGAGCTGGGTCGCCATGTCGGCGAGGCGGAAGTTGACCGCCTGGTGCTCGAAGATCGGCTTGCCGAAGCTCTCGCGCTCCTGCGCGTACTTCACCGCCGCTTCCAGCGCAGCGCGCGCCATGCCCAGGCACTGGGCGGCGATGCCGATGCGACCGGCCTCGAGGTTGGCGAGCGCGATCTTGTAGCCCTCGCCTTCGGCACCGATCACCGAGTCGGCCGGGATGCGGCAGTCCTCGAACAGGATCTGCGTGGTGTCGGAGGCCTTCTGGCCCATCTTCTCCTCGATGCGGCCGACCTGGTAGCCGGGCGCATTGGCCGGCACCAGGAAGCAGGTGATGCCCTTCTTGCCGGCGGCCTTGTCGGTCACCGCGAACACGATGGCGACGTCGGCGTGCTTGCCGGTGGTGATGAACTGCTTGACGCCGTTCAACACCCACTCGTCACCGTCGCGCACGGCCGTGGTGCGGATGGCGGCGGCGTCCGAGCCGACGTGCGGCTCGGTGAGGCAGAAGCAGCCGAGCTTCGCGCCGCGGGCGAGCGGCTTCAACCAGGCTTCCTTCTGCGCATCGTTGCCGAAGCGGTTGAGGATGCCGCAGGGCAGCGAGTTCTGCACGCTGACGATGGTCGAGGTGGCGCCGTCGCCGGCGGCGATCTCTTCCAGCGTCAGCACCAGGCTCATGTAGTCCATGCCGGCGCCGCCCCACTCCTCGGGCACCACCATGCCGAGCGCGCCGAGCTCGGCGAGCTCGTTGAGCGCTTCGCGCGGGAAAGTGTGGTTGCGGTCCCATTCGGCGGCGAAGGGGGCCAGGCGCTCCTGCGCGAAGGCGTGCATCGAGTCGCGGATGAGTTCCTGTTCCTGGGTCAGAATCATGATGAAACCTCTACTGGAGCGGCCAGGCCGTTCCATTGCTCGTCAATATGCGACACGGCCAAGCCGGCCGTGTCGGGGGTTCGTGAAGCCGCCGAGGACTGTCCGAGCCCGCAGGGCGAGTTCCGCAGGCTGCGGAACGCCCCCCCGGCGCGGCTGGCGGTTCGAAGCACAGGCAATCAGCCGCCGCAGCCCACCGAGGCATCGACCTCGATCGCCATCGCCGTGGCCTCGCCGCCGCCAATGCACAGGCTGGCCAGCCCGCGCTTGAGGCCGCGCTTGCGCAGCGCACCGATCAGCGTGACCAGGATGCGCGCGCCCGAGGCGCCGATCGGGTGGCCGAGCGCGCAGGCGCCGCCATTGACGTTGACCTTGTCGTGCGGCAGCTTCATCTCGTGCATCGCCGCCATGGTGACGACCGCGAATGCCTCGTTGATCTCCCACAGGTCGACCTGGTCGGTGGTCCAGCCGGCCTTCGCCAGCACCTTCTGCATCGCACCCACCGGGGCGGTGGTGAACCACTGCGGTTCCTGCGCATGCGTGGCGTGACCGACGATGGTGGCGACCGGCTTCAGACCGAGCCTGTCGGCGGTGGACTTGCGCATCAGCACCAGCGCGGCGGCGCCGTCGGAGATCGAGCTCGAGTTGGCCGGGGTGACGGTGCCGTCCTTCCTGAACGCCGGCTTCAGGCCCGGGATCTTGTCGATCTGCGCCTTCAGCGGCTGCTCGTCCTTGTCGACGACCACATCGCCCTTGCGGCCCGACACCGTCACCGGGGTCACTTCCCAGGTGAAGTCGCCGTTGTTGATCGCGGCCTGCGCGCGCGTGGTCGAGGCGATCGCGAACTCGTCCTGCGCGCTGCGGCTGAAGTTGAAGTGGCCGGCGCAGTCCTCGGCGAAGGTGCCCATCAGACGGCCCTTGTTCTCCTTCGAGTAGCTGTCTTCGAGGCCGTCGAGGAACATGTGGTCGAACATCTGGCCGTGGCCGAGGCGGTAGCCGGCGCGCGCCTTGGGCAGCAGGTAGGGGGCATTGGACATCGACTCCATGCCGCCGGCGACCATGATCTCGTTGCTGCCGGCCAGCAGCAGGTCGTGCGCCAGCATGGTGGCCTTCATGCCCGAGCCGCACACCTTGTTGATCGTGGTGCAACCGGCCGACAGCGGCAGGCCGGCGCCGAGCGCGGCCTGGCGGGCGGGCGCCTGGCCGACGCCGGCGGGCAGCACGCAGCCCATGATCACCTCCTCGACCTGCTCCGGCTTGAGGCGCGCGCGCTCCACCGCCGACTTGATGGCGATGGCGCCGAGCTGCGGCGTGGTGAGGCTGGCGAGATCGCCCTGGAAGCCGCCCAGCGGCGTGCGGGCGACGGAAACGATGACGACGGGATCGGACATGCGGTTCTCCTGTTGAATCGGTGTTGTTGGCTGCGCTCAGGGTCCGAGCGCTTCAAGCGCCGCGGCGTAGCGCGGCATGAGATCTTCGCTGCGGCTGACGTTCACCCCCAGGTCGCGGATCAGGCCATCCTTCAGGCCATAGATCCAGCCATGCACGGTGAGCGGCTGGCCGCGCCGCCAGGCGTCCTGCACGACCACGGTCTGCGCCACGTTGGCCACCTGTTCGATGACGTTGAGCTCGCACAGGCGGTCGTGGCGCAGTTCGGGCGGCAGCGCGTCGACCGCCTTAAGGTGGCGCACATGCACGTCCTGCACATGCCGCAGCCACAGATCGACGAGGCCGACGCGGGCACGCTCGAGCGCTGCCTTGACGCCGCCGCAGCCGTAGTGGCCGACGACCATGATGTGCTTGACCTTCAGCACATCCACAGCGTACTGGACGACGGCGAGGCAGTTGAGGTCGGTGTGCACCACCACGTTGGCCACGTTGCGATGCACGAAGACCTCGCCCGGCAGCAGGCCGACGATCTGGTTGGCCGGCACGCGCGAATCGGAGCAGCCGATCCACAGGTATTCCGGACTCTGCAGGTGCGACAGCTTCTCGAAGAAGCCGGGGTCGATCTGCTGCATCTGGCGCGACCAGGCCTGGTTGTAGTCGAACAGATGGAACAGGTTCTCGTTGCTGACCGCCTCCTCAGACCATTGCGACAGGTCGAGGGTGAGGAAGATCGTGCCCTCGACCGGGCTCGGGTAATAGGCCGGCGCCTCGGTGAAGCCGAGCTCGCGGTACAGCTTCACCGCGATGCGCATCGCCGGCAGGGTGTCGAGCAGGATGCGGCGATAGCCAAGCTGCTGCGCAGCCCTGATCGCCGCCAGCGCAAGCTGCCGCCCCAGGCCATGGCCACGCGCATCGGGGTCGACGTAGAGCCGCTTCATCTCGCATACGCCTTCGGAGAAGCGGCGGATGCCCACGCAACCGGCCGGGCGGCCCTCGTACTCGGCATAGAACAGCCGGCCGTCGGCTTGACCGTAGGCACCGGGCAAGTTGGCCACCTCGTCGGCGAAGCCCTGGTAGTTGAGATCCACCCCCAGCCAGGCCGCATAGTGGCGAAAGAATTGACGCACATGACCGAGTTCGGTCACGTCGTCGGTACCGAGTACGCGCAATCTGATCGTCATGTCACACCTCACGGCAATGGCGGGCAGCGAGGGAGCCGGCGCATGCAGCCAAGCCGCTCCCGACGCTCTGGGCAGGCCGCCTCAGGCCTCGCGTTCCTTGCGGCCCTGCATGGCCATGATGGTCTGCTGCATGATCGCGCACAAGGTCCATTGCTCGTCACGGATCGCGTACACATCGGCCCGGGTGACGATCAGGGTGCGGCCCGGGCGCACCACCTCGCCACGCGCCACCAGCCGGTCGCCATCGGCGGGCGCGACCAGGTTCATCTTGTATTCGACGGTGAGCACACTGGTGTCCGCGGGCGTCAGGGTGTTGGCTGCGTAGCCCGCCGCAGAGTCGGCAATCATGCCCACCACGCCGCCGTGGATGAAGCCGTGCTGCTGCGTGACCCCGGGCCTCTTGGGCAGGTGGATCTCGGTATAGCCCGGTTCGACCACCGCCAGCTCGGCACCGATCAGGTGCATCGCCTGCTGCAGGTTGAAACTGGCCCGCACGCGCTCGGCGTAGGCGGGATCCTTGGGCTGGAACTGCGGCATCTCGGGGCGCATGCATTTGTCTCCTTGCTTTATATTTTGCGCTATTTTACGTTAACGTCAACGTAAATTGAACTACAAAAAAGACCGCCAGGCCTTCAGCTCACGCTCGCGCGATCGATACGCCGGGCCAGCTCGGCGCGTGCTGCGGCAGCCCCCTCCGCGTTGTCGCCAAGCAGGGCCTGGCACTGCTGCTCGAGCATGTCGATCTCGTCGAGCACCGCCTCGATGTCCTTGCGCTGCTGCTCCATCGCGGCGCGCCGCACGGCAAGCACCTTGAGAAAGCGCTGCAACTGGGGCGCCGAGTTGCGCACGCCGCCGTACATGTCGAGCAGCTCGCGGATCTCGGCCAGCGACAGGCCGAGGCGCTTGCCGCGCAGCGTGAGCTTGAGGCGCGTGCGGTCGGCCTTGGTGTACACCCGCGCACGCCCCGCACGGGCCGGGGTCAGCAGGCCCTGATCCTCGTAGAAGCGGATCGCGCGCGCGGTGATGTCGAACTCGCGGGCAAGTTCGGTAATGGTGTAGGTTTCTTCGTCGACCATGGTCATTTGAGCGGGACGAAGCGCAAGAACGCGCGGCGCTCGCCCCCGTAGCAGTGCTTTGCCAGCCTGTTGCACAAAATTTGAGCAAAAGTTAAGCAGATTTCAGGCCTTTCATCAACGCGGACACCGGGCCACAAGCCCGCCATCCGCCCCCAATCCAAACGCTTCTTCCCAATCCCCTTCCCAATCCCCTTCCCAATCCCCTTCCCAACCCATCGCTACCGCACGGACGCCCACCCATGACACCAACGCCACCCGCGTCGCCCGCACTGCACTATCCTTTCGAGCACCTTCCCGCCGCCGGCGAATACCTCGAAGTTGCTCCCGGCATCCGCTGGCTGCGCATGAGCCTGCCCTTCGCCCTCGACCACATCAACCTGTGGCTGCTCGAGGATGGCGACCGCCTCGTGGCGGTCGACTGCGGCTACGGCCTGGCCGCGACGCGCGACGCCTGGCGGGCCGTGCTCGATGCCGATGGTCGGCCGCTGCAGCGCGTCATCGTCACCCACCACCATCCGGATCACATCGGCCTCGCCACCTGGCTTGCAGCGCGCGATGGTGCCACGATCCACATGACGCAGGGGGAATTCCTCGCCGCGCAGGCCATCTGGCACCAGTTGCCGGGCTACTGCGTGACCGACATGGTCGCCCAGTTTGCCCGCCACGGCCTGGACCCCGCCCCGCTCGATTCCCTGCGCACGCGCGGCAATGCCTACCGCCGCGGTGCCCCAGAACTGCCCGCGGCCTTCCATCGCCTGTTCGCCGGCGATGAGCTGGACATCGGCGGCCGACGCTGGCGCGTCATCATCGGCTATGGCCACGCGCCCGAGCATGCCAGCCTGTACTGCGCCGAGTTGGGCATCCTGATCTCGGGCGACATGCTGCTGCCGCGCATTTCCACCAACATCAGCGCCTATGCGGCCACGCCAGATGACGACCCGCTGGGCTGGTTTCTCGCCTCGTTGCGGGCACTCTGCGCATTACCGGACGACACGCTCGTGCTACCATCGCACGGCAAACCTTTCAAGGGTATCCGGGCGAGAGTGGATCAACTCGTCGAGCATCACCGCGAACGCTGTGCCGCCCTGCTTGCCGCATGCGACACACCCAAGAGCGCGGGAGATCTGCTTGCGACCTTGTTCCCGCGCGAACTCGATACCCATCAGGTCATGTTCGCCATGGGGGAAGCCATTGCCCACCTCAACCATCTCGAAAGGCAGGGAGCGCTTTCGAGAGAGGTCGATGCGAACGGACTGATCCGTTTCACCCCTTGCCGCTAAAGCCTGCCCCGTCGCAAACAGGAGCCCAAACAACATGGCTGCACCCAGTACCGAGACCCCTCACGCCGACCTGCCCGATCCGCAGGAGGTCGCCAAGACCTATGCCGAAGTTGCGCGCCGCGCGTCGCACCTGATCAGCGACCACGTCCAGCGCCAGCTCAAGAAAGGCGTGTCGACACCGGCCGACGAACTCGGCATCGCCCAGGCCTTCATGGACATGATGGCCAAGCTGCTCGCCAACCCCTACAAGCTCGCCCAGGCCCAGATGAACCTGGTGTGGGACTACTTCTCGCTGTGGCAGCACTCGATGATGCGCTTTGCCGGCCTCAATGCCGCGCCGATCGCCGCGCCGGAGAAGTCCGACAAGCGCTTCAAGGACGAGGAATGGGAGCAGCACTTCCTGTTCGACTTCATCAAGCAGTCCTACCTCATCGCCGCCCGTCACATCCATGACACGGTGTGCTGTGTCGACGGCCTCGACGAGCAGACGCAGAAGAAGGTCAACTTCTACACCCGCCAGTACATCGACGCCCTGTCGCCGTCCAACTTCGCGATGACCAACCCGGAAGTCTTCCGCGAGACGGTCAAGAGCCATGGCCAGAACCTGCTCAAGGGCCTCAACAACCTGCTGCGCGACGTCGAGGACGGCGGCGGCAACCTGCGCGTCAGGATGACCGACACCACCGCCTTCGAGCTGGGCAAGAACGTCGCCACCACGCCGGGCAAGGTCGTGTTCCAGACCGACATGATGCAGCTGCTGCAGTACACCCCCAGCACCGACACGGTGCTGAAGAAGCCGCTGCTGATCGTGCCGCCCTGGATCAACAAGTTCTACATCCTCGACCTGCGCGAGAAGAACTCCTACATCAAGTGGGCGGTGGACCAGGGTCACACCGTGTTCGTGATCTCCTGGGTCAACCCGGACGAGAAGCTCGCCGAGAAGAGCTTCGACGCTTACGTCAAGGATGGCGTCATCGCCGCGCTCGATGCGATCGAGAAGCAGACCGGCGAGAAGGAAGTCAACGCCGCCGGCTACTGCCTGGGCGGCACCCTGCTCGCCACCACGCTCGCCTACCTCGCCGCCAAGCGCCAGAAGCGCATCGCCTCGGCCACCTTCTTCACCACCATGACCGACTTCACCGACCCGGGTGAGCTCGGCGTGTTCATCGACGAGGGCCAGGTCACCAGCCTCGAGAAGAAGATGTTCGAGCGCGGCTTCCTCGAAGGCTCAGAGATGGCCGGCACCTTCAACATGTTGCGCGCCAACGACCTCATCTGGTCCTTCGTGGTGAACAACTACTTGATGGGCAAGGATCCGTTCCCGTTCGACCTGCTGTACTGGAACTCCGACTCCACGCGCATGCCGGCCAAGATGCACAGCTTCTACCTGCGCACCATGTACATGGAGAACCGCCTCATCGAGCCGGGCGGCATCGAGATCGACGGCACGCCGATCGACCTCGGCAAGATCAAGGTGCCGTGCTACTTCATCTCCACGATCGAAGACCACATCGCACCGTGGAAGAGCACCTACATGGGCGCCCGCCGCTTCGGCGGCCCGGTGCGCTTCGTGCTCGGCGGCTCCGGCCATATCGCCGGCATCGTCAACCCGCCGGCAGCCAACAAGTACGGCTACTGGCTCAACCCCGCCGCCAAGCTCGCCGACACCGCCGACGCCTGGCTCGAGGGCACGCAGCAGCACCCCGGCTCGTGGTGGACCGACTGGCAGGCCTGGGTCACCGCCCACGATAGCGAGCAGACCGAGGCCCGTGATCCCGCCAAGGGCAAGCTCAAGGCGCTGGAAGACGCGCCGGGCAGCTTCGTCAAGCTGCGCATCGACGCCAAGGTCGCGGCCTGAGCCATCCGGGTCTGAGCGAGGGGAGGGGAAACCCTCCCCTTTTCCGTTCACCTCCCTCCGACCATGACCCGCACTGAAACCGTTCAAGGCAGCGCGGCAGCGCCCGGCTCGCTGCGCCTGGTGGTGGACACCAACACCGTGCTCGCACTGTGGATGTTTCGTGATCCTGTTCTGGAGCGCCTGCGGAGCTGGATCGAGTCGGCACGGCCACGGCTGTTCGCACGCGAAGACACGCTCGCCGAGCTTGCTGCGGTGCTCGGCTTTGCGCAGTTTGGCCAGGCCGAGGCCGTGCAGGCGGCGCTGCTGGCGAGTTATCGCGACCGCGTGCACTGCCTGCCGACCAGCACGACCGAGGTCGTGCTACCGGCGTGCAAGGATCCGGACGATCAGAAGTTCCTCGAGCTTGCCTTGCAGGCGAGCGCCAGCCACCTGCTGACACGTGACCGGGCACTGCTGGCCATGGCTCGCAAGCGCGAGATTCGCGAGCGCTTCCGCATCCTCAGCCCGGAGTCCTTCAGCACACTGCACCTCCTGTGAGCTGACGACGCAGCGCGCACAGCCAGCGCAGCCCCCCGGCTGCGCGACTGCCGTACCATGACACCATCTCGCCATCGACCAGCAGCGCCGGGAGCCCGGCCAGGCGGGCGACTTCGTCCACATGCGACTCACGAAAACGGTAAGGCTCGGTCGATAGCAGAACGCGATCCACCTTCGCCAGCCAGGGCGCATCCCAGTCGAACGCGGGATAGCGCGCCGCGCCGGTCTCGCCGCCGTGGACCGCGGGCAGGGTATGCCAGCCGACGGCTTGGAGCGTGGCGGCGATGTAGGTGTCGCGGGCGATGGTCATCCACGGCTCACGCCAGATCAGGTAGAGCACGCGTTCGTCGGCCAGGGTTGCGCGCAGCGCGGCCGCCTCGGCGAGCGCGCCGCGCAGGTCGTCGGCCAGCCGGGCTGCTTCGCCCTCGACGCCGAACAGGCCGCCGAGCAGCGCGAACAGCGCGAGGTTGTCCTGTGGCGTATTGGGGTGGGTGACGACGATGTGGGGCACGAAGGCGGCCAGTTCATCGACCGTCTCGCGCCGGTTCTCGTCCATGTTGACCAGCACGTGGGTGGGGGCGAGTTCACGGATGCGGTCGAGCTTCACGTCCTTGGTGCCGCCGACCTTGGGCACGGTGCGCAGGGCCTCGCGCGGATGGACGCAGAAGCCGGTGCGCCCGACCACACGATCGCCCAGGCCGAGATCGAAGAGGAGTTCCGTCAGCGAGGGCACCAGCGAGACGATGCGCACTTCGCCGTCGGCGGCGGCGTGACGCTTCCCGCCGGCATCGATCCAGCCCGCGGGCTGATCCTCACTCGAATTTGCTTGCATGCAGCCTCATCCAGAACATTCAGCCTGAATTCTAACGCGCCCCAAAGCACGCATGGATGCGGCTTGCGGGGAAACCCGAGTAGCGGCTACGGCGGGCTTGTGCAAAGCTCGGGGTCCTGATGGAATGTCGAGGCGCGTTGATCCTGCCGCCCACGAGGCGGGATGCCTACGGACACACGGCGCGTCAATTCCTACCCGTATTGATCCGATCCCAGGAGGATTTCATGAAGAAACTGACCGCACTCGCTGCCGCTTTCGCCCTCGTCGGCACCCTCGGCGCGGCACCTGCGCAGGCCCAGCAGAAGTTCGTCACGATCGGCACCGGTGGCGTCACCGGCGTGTATTACGCAGCTGGCGGCGCGATCTGCCGGCTGATCAACAAGGACCGCGCCCAGCATGGCCTGCGCTGTTCGGTCGAGAGTACCGGCGGCTCGGTGTACAACGTCAACACCATCAAGGGCGGCGAACTCGACTTCGGCGTGGCCCAATCCGACGTCCAGTTCAACGCAATCAAGGGTCAGGCCCAGTTCGCCGATGGCGGTCCGGTGGCGGACCTGCGCTCGGTGTTCTCGCTCCACCCCGAGCCGCTCACCATTCTGGCGCGCAAGGAAGCCAACATCACCAAGATGGAAGACTTCAAGGGCAAGCGCTTCAACGTCGGCAACCCGGGTTCCGGCCAGCGCGCGACCATGGACATGCTGCTGCCGGCGCTCGGCATGTCGACCTCCGACTTCTCGCTCGTCTCCGAGCTGCGCCCCGATGAGCACAGCGCGGCGCTGTGCGACAACAAGATCGACGGCTTCGCCTATGTCGTCGGCCACCCGGCGGCGAACATCCAGGATCCGACCACCACCTGCGGCGCGCAACTGGTGCCGGTGACCGGTGCGGCGGCGGACAAGCTGGTCGCGGACCATCCCTACTTCGCCAAGGTCGAGATCCCCGGCGGCATGTATGCGGGTAACCCCAACCCCACCGAGACCTTCGGCGTGGTCGCCAGCTTCGTGACCTCGGCCAAGGTGCCCGAGGAGACCGTCTATACGCTGGTCAAGGCGGTGTTCGAGAACTTCGAGGACTTCAAGAAGCTGCACCCGGCCTTCGCCAACCTCGACCCGGCGCACATGATCAAGGACGGCCTCACCGCCCCCTTGCATGAGGGCGCGGTGAAGTACTACAAGGAAAAGGGCTGGATGTAATCCGCTGGCCGGCGCCCACGGGAAGGTTGCCGGTGCTCCTGTCTTCGAAAACGGCGGCGGGCCATCAGCCCCCCGCCGTTTTCGTCTGCGTTCCGACCTTGAGAGGCGCTGCTCATGACCCGCGCGAATGAAAAGAAAGACAGCTTCGAGCTGTCGGACGAGGAACTCCAGAAGATCGTCGCCGAGGCCGACACCGGCGGGCGCAAGCCCACCGGGCTGACGGCGCAGGTGCTGCTGATCGTCGCGCTGGCGTGGTCGCTGTTCCAGCTCTGGATCGCCTCACCGCTCCCCTTCTCGCTCGGCGTCTTCGTGTTCAATGACACCGAGGCGCGCTCGATCCACCTCGCCTTCGCGGTCTTCCTCGCCTTCGCCGCCTACCCGGCGCTCAAGCGCTCGCCACGCGACTACGTGCCGATCCAGGACTGGGTGCTGGCCGCGGTGGCGTCCTTCTGCGCGGCCTATCTGTTCCTGTTCTACGCCGAGCTATCCACCCGCCCGGGCCTGCCCACCGACACCGACCTCGCAGTCGCCGTGGTCGGCCTCATCCTGCTGCTGGAAGCCGCCCGCCGCGCCCTCGGCCTGCCGATGGTGATCCTGGCGGTGGTGTTCATGATCTACATCTTCTTCGGCCCCTACATGCCGGAGGTCATCGCCCACCGCGGCGCCTCGCTGTCCAAGGGCATGAGCCACATGTGGCTGACCACCGAGGGCGTGTTCGGGGTCGCGGTCGGCGTGTCGACCAGCTTCATCTTCCTGTTCGTGCTGTTCGGCGCCCTGCTCGAGACCGCCGGCGCGGGCGCCTACTTCATCAAGTCGGCGATCGCCCTGCTGGGCCACATGCGCGGCGGCCCGGCCAAGGCGGCGGTGGTGGCGTCGGCCAGCACCGGCCTCATCTCGGGCTCGTCGATCGCCAACGTGGTCACCACCGGCACCTTCACCATCCCGCTGATGAAGAGCGTGGGCTACCGCGCCGACAAGGCCGCCTCGGTCGAGGTGGCCTCCTCGGTCAACGGCCAGATCATGCCACCGGTGATGGGCGCGGCTGCCTTCCTGATGGTCGAGTACGTCGGCATCACCTACGTGCAGGTGATGAAGCACGCCATCCTGCCGGCGCTGATCTCCTACATCGCGCTGTTCTACATCGTCCACCTCGAGGCGCTGAAGATGGACCTGCAGGGCCTGCCGCGGCGCGAACCCCTGCCCTGGCAGAAGGCGGTGATCACCACGCTGATGACCTTCTCCGGCCTGGTGATCCTGGCAGCAATCGTCTATTGGGGCTTCGGCTGGATCAAGGACCTCTTCGGCGGCGCGGCCTTCATCGTGGTCGGCGTGCTGATGCTGATCGCCTACATCCTCATCGTCCGCCATGGCGCCAAGTACCCCGAGCTTCACCTCGAGAAGCCGGGCGAGAAGATGGAGTACCTGCCCGAGATCGGCCCCACGCTGAAGTCCGGCCTGCACTTTTTGCTGCCGGTGGCGGCGCTGATCTGGAACCTGATGGTCGAGCAGCTCTCGCCCGCGCTGTCGGCCTTCTGGGCGACGCTGTTCCTGATGTTCATCCTGGTCACCCAACGCCCGCTGTTCGCGCTCTTCCGCGGCACCGGCGAGCTCGGCGCCGCGGCACGCGTGGGCTTCCACGACCTGTTCTCGGGCCTGGTCACCGGCGCGCGCAACATGATCGGCATCGCCATCGCCACCGCCACCGCCGGCGTCATCGTCGGCACGGTCACGCTGACCGGCATCGGCCTGGCCATGACCGAGCTGGTCGAGACCCTGTCCGGCGGCAACCTGATGATCATGCTGCTGCTGGTGGCGGTGATCTGCCTCGTGCTGGGCATGGGCCTGCCGACCACGGCGAACTACATCGTGGTGTCCACCCTGATGGCGCCGGTGATCGTCGAGCTGGGCGCACAGTCCGGGCTGCTGGTGCCGCTGATCGCAGTGCACATGTTCGTGTTCTATTTCGGCCTGATGGCGGACGTCACGCCACCGGTGGGGCTCGCATCCTACGCGGCCGCGGGCATTGCCAAGAGCGATCCGATGCGCACCGGTCTCACCGCCTTCGGCTACAGCCTGCGCACCGCGGTGCTGCCCTTCATGTTCATCTTCAACACGCAGTTGCTGCTGATCGGCATCACCTCGGCCTTCCAGCTCATCCTGACGATCGTCACCGCGACGGTGGCGAGCATGATGTTCGCGGCGGCGACCCAGGGCTTCTTCATCGCCCGCAACCGCATCCACGAGACCCTGCTGCTGCTGCTGGTCACGTTCACGCTGTTCCGCCCAGGCTTCTGGATGGACATGTTGTATCCGCCGTATGAGGAGATTCCGCCGACCGAACTCACTCGCCTGGTCGAGGAGGCGCCGCGTAACGGCAACCTGCGGGTGTGGGTCGAGGGCATGAGCCTGGAGGGCAAGGACATCTCCAAGGGCGTGCTGCTGCCACTGGGCGAACGCGCCGACAACGCCCGTGAGCGGCTGGGGGCGATGGGCCTGACCGTGATGGCGCTCGGCGATCAGGTGCAGGTCGCCGCGGTACGCTTCAGCAGCCAGGCAGAGAAGCTTGGCCTAGAGCAGGGCTTCACCATCACCGCGATCGAGCTCCCCTCGGGCGAGCGACCGCCCAAGGAGTGGATGTTCGTGCCCGCCTTCGTGCTGCTTGGCCTGGTCTATGCGATGCAGAAGCCGCGCCAGCGCAGGAAGGAGGCCGAGCGCATCAAGGCCTGAGCCTGTCAGCAAAGGACAAGGCCGTCCTCGCCCGCATGGGCGAAGACGGCCTTGTCCTTGTTACGCGTACTCAGATCAGGGACGGACCGGCGACAATGGCCGCGGCATCCTTCTCGCTGATGCGGACGCTCGCGTTCATGATCACGAGCGTGATCAGCCAGTCACGCAGGCGCTCTGCGCCGTCGGCCTCCAGCGTGAGAAAGCGGCAGCCCGCCTGGGCCGCCGACGCGATGTAATTCACTGCCCGCGCCCGACCGCGGATCTGGTCGGGCACCCCCTCGCGCTGCATGACGAAGTCGAAGGGCTCACCGTCACCCGGCAGGCCCTCGAGACCGATCGAGAAACCCTCGACCGAGATGTCGCGCAACGGAAGACGCGCCCCGCCGTCGATCACCACCCAGAAGCAGGGCTCGCCCCGGCGCAAGGCGAGAAAGCGCTGGATGCGACGACGCTCGGCACTGTCCTCCGCCGTCGGCTCGGCGACATCGGGCGACGGCGGCACGAGACGATCGGGCAGGTCGTCACTCATTTGGCGCCGCGCTCCTGACGGGCACGTGCGATCAGCTCGTCGGCAACCTTGAGCGTGTTCTGATGGCTGCCGCTGAGCGAGGCCGAAGTGACGTACTTGCCGTCGATGACGACCGTGGGCACGCCCTGGATCTTCATCGCCCGCGCGAGCTGGTCGGCGCGCTGCAGCATCGAATTGACGCCGAAGGACTTGTAGGCGTCCATGAACTTGGCCGGGTCCGCCACCTTGCCGCTGATCCACTCGCGCACCTGCTCTTCGGTGAACAGCGGGCGCTTCTCGTCCTGCACCGCCACGAACACCGCCGCGTGGATGGCATCGAGCTGCTCCGACACCTCGGCGGCGTAGTACAGGCGGGCGAGGCCGGTGAGCTGGGCGTTGTTCCAGATGGCGGGCACGGCGCGGAAGGCCACGTCGGCCGGCAGCTTCTTCTTCCAGTCGCTGATCAACGGATCGAAATCGCGGCAGTGCGGGCAACCGTAGTGGAAGAACTCGATGACCTCAATCCGGTTCGGATCGTCGCCGGGCTGCGGCGGGTTGAGCACCGTGAACGAGGCCTGCGCGCGAGCCAGCGAGGCGGCAGGCAGGGTAAGGGCCAGGCTGGCGAGTTTGAGGGCATCACGACGTTTCATGCTGTGCTCCATGGGCAATCGGTTTCATCAGACGCGGCGCGGCAGCGGGCGTTCCCGCCCGCTCCATTCCGGGATCAAGGCGTGGCGCGGCTCACCGAAGCATTGAAGCCGGCGTCGGCAAGGCGCGCACGCACCGGATTCATGTCCTCGGGACGGGCGAAGGGGCCGATCCGCACCCGGTGCACGACGCGACCATCGCTGAGCTGCGTGCGCTGTGCGCTGGCCTGGATGCCGGACAGCGCGAGGCGGGCCTTGAGGTTGTCGGCCTCGCTCGGATTCTCGAACGAGCCCACCTGCAGGTAGAGGCGCTCGACCGGGCGTGGCGCGGCCTCCACCACCGGCACGGCTTGCTGCAACGCGGCAACGGGCGGCTGCGCCTGCGGCGTCACCTGAGCCGGCACGTTCTCGCCCTGCGGCAGGATGCGGTAAAACTCGAAGTCCTGCTTCACCACCGGGCGGTCACCGGGTTTGCCGGGCAGAGCTGCCGGCCCGTTCTCGGGCGCCTGCACGCGCGGGGCGACCGGCGCCGGCTGGAAGGGATTGGCGCGCGTGAAGTACCATGCCGCACCCGCGGCAATCAGCGCACCGAACACCAGACCGATGAAGATGCCGATCAGCGTGCCGCCGGCGCTCTTGGCCGGGGCACGTGCGGGCTTGCGGGTCGCCTTGCGATCTCGACTCAAGTCGCCACCTCCTGCATCACATCGACTCGGGCGCGGACACGCCCAGCATCTTGAGGCCGGTCACCAGCACCTGACGCACCGCCGCCGCCAGCGCGAGGCGGGCGAGCTTGAGTGCTTCATCCTCGACCAGCATGCGCTCGGCGTTGTACCAGCTATGGAAGTCGGCGGCGACATCCTTCAGGTAGAACGCGATCTGGTGCGGCGCGTAGTCCGCAGCGGCGTTCTGCACCAGCTCGGGGAAGCTCGCAAGACGCGCGCACAGCGCGAGTTCGCGCTCGTTCTGCAGCAGGCCGAGGTCGGCCCCTGCCAGCTCGGACGCCTCGCCCCCCCACTGGTTCAACACCGAGCACACGCGGGCGTGGGCGTACTGCACGTAGTAGACCGGGTTCTCGTTGCTCTGACTCTTGGCGAGGTCGAGATCGAAGTCCAGGTGCTGGTCGGACTTGCGCAGCACATAGAAGAAGCGGCAGGCGTCGTTGCCGACTTCGCGGCGCAGCTCGCGCAGGGTGACGAACTCGCCAGAGCGGGTCGACATCGAGGTCTTCTGGCCGTTGCGGTAGAGCACCGCGAACTGCACCAGCGCCACCTCGAGCTTTTCCGGCAGCAGGCCGAGCGCGGCGATGGCGCCCTTCACGCGCGGAATGTAGCCGTGGTGATCGGCACCCCAGATGTCGATGATGCGGTCGTAACCGCGCTCGTACTTGTTCAGGTGGTAGGCGATGTCGGAGGCGAAATACGTGTACAGCCCGTTCTCGCGCTGCACGACGCGGTCCTTCTCGTCGCCGAAGGCGGTCGAGCGGAACCACTTGGCACCGTCCTGCAGGTAGATGTGGCCGTTCTTCTCGAGCTGGGCAACCGCGCGCTCGACCAGGCCGGTGTCGAACAGGCTCCGCTCCGAGAACCACTTGTCGAAGCGCACGCCGAATTCCTGCAGGTCGTCACGGCCGTCGCCGAGCTGCTCGTTGAGGGCGAAACCATGGACCCAGGGGTAATCCTCGCCGAGCAGGCGCTTGGCCCTGGCGATCAGGGCATCGAGGTGCGCCTCGCGCTGCTGTTTGGCCTCGTCGTCCTTGCGATCAGAAGGCGGCAGTCCCGGCGTGCCGGCGAGGATATCCTCCGCGCTAACCCTGGCGAAGCGATCCTGATGGGCATCGCGCATCTCGCGCCCCATGTCGATCACGTAGTCGCCCTGATAGGCGTTGGGCGGGAAGGGGATCTCGATGCCGAAGAAGGCGAGATAGCGCAGCCAGGTCGACAGCGCCAGGATGTCCATCTGGCGGCCGGCGTCATTGACGTAGTACTCGCGGGTCACGTCGTAACCCGCGAAGGCGAGCACGTCCGACAGCGAGGCGCCGTAGGCTGCACCGCGGCCATGGCCGACGTGCAGCGGGCCGGTGGGGTTGGCGGAGACGAATTCCACCTGCACCTTGACGCCCTTGGCCGCCCCGCGGCCGAAGTCCGCCCCCTTGTCCAGCACCTCGCGCACGACCGCGGTCTTGGCGTCGGCAGCCAAGGTGAAGTTGATGAAGCCCGCGCCGGCGACCTCGGCCTTGGCGACCAGCTTCGAGGCCGGCAGCTCGGCCAGCAGCAGGCCGGCAAGGTCGCGCGGGCTGCGCTTGAGCGGCTTGGCCAGCTGCAGCGCGAGGTTGGTGGCGAAATCGCCGTGGCTGGCCTGCTTCGGGCGCTCGAGCAGGATGGGGGTATCGGCATGATCCGGCGCAACGCTCTTCAGCGACGCTTGCAGCAGCTCGGTCAGCAGGACTTTCGGGTCGGCGCTCATGGCACTCGGCTGGAAATTCAAACCCGCGATTATAGCGGATCGCGCGAGCCGACCTTGCCGAGGATGTGAGCGCAGATTGCACACGTCACGCCCGCGTGCACAAATCCCCGCCGCGACCGCGCGGCGCGCCCGTGCGCAAGCCGACATTCCACGCGCCGCGCTTTCCGGCTAAAGTCCGGCCTTTGCGTCTGCCCGGCTTTCAACGTGCGCCTCCTTCGTCTCGCCAAGATCGTCTCCGTCGGCCTGCGCTTCGGCCTTGACCGCATGGTGCTCGATGCCGACGCCAGCGGCCGCCTGGCACGCGTATGGCATGCGGTGTTCTTCTGGCGACGCTTTTCCCAGCCGCGCGGGGTGCGACTGCGTCGTGCGCTCGAATCGCTCGGGCCAATCTTCGTCAAGTTCGGCCAGATGCTGTCGACCCGGCGCGACCTGCTGCCGCCCGACCTCGCCGACGAGCTCGCGCTGCTGCAGGACCGCGTGCCGCCCTTCCCTACCGAGCAGGCGCTGGCCGTGCTCGAAGGCTTCTACGGTCGCCCGATCGACGCCGTGTTCGACGATTTCGAACGCACCCCGGTGGCCTCGGCCTCGGTGGCCCAGGTCCATTTCGCCCGCCTGCCCGACGGCACCGAGGTGGCGGTCAAGGTCCTGCGCCCGGGCATCGAGCGCGTCATCGAGCACGACCTGGCGCTGCTCGAGGTTGCCGCGCTGCTGCTCGAGAAGATCTGGCCCGAAGGGCGCCGGCTCAAGCCGCGCGAGGTCGTCGCCGAGTTCAGCAAGTACCTGCACGACGAGCTCGACCTGATGCGCGAGGCCTCCAACTGCTCGCAGTTGCGGCGCAACTTCAAGGACTCGTCGCTGCTGATCGTGCCCGAGGTGTATTGGGACTGGTGCGGCAGCAAGGTCATGGTGATGGAGCGCATGCACGGCGTGCCGATCTCGCAGACGCCGGCCCTGCTCGCCCAGGGCACCGACCTGTCGGCGCTGTCGCGCGCGGGGGTGGAGATCTTCTTCACCCAGGTCTTCCGTGACGGCTTCTTCCATGCCGACATGCATCCCGGCAACATCTTCGTGCATCGCGACGGACGCTACATTGCGCTGGACTTCGGCATCATGGGCACGCTCAACGAGGTCGACAAGAACTACCTCGCGCAGAACTTCCTCGCCTTCTTCAAGCGCGACTACCATCGCGTCGCGCTCGCCCACATCGAGGCCGGCTGGGTGCCGGCGAAGACACGGGTGGATGAATTCGAAGCCGCGATCCGCACCGTGTGCGAGCCGATCTTCGACAAGCCGCTGAAGGACATCTCCTTCGGCAAGACGCTGTTGCGGCTGTTCCAGACCGCACGCCGCTTCGAGATGGAAGTTCAGCCCCAGCTCGTGCTGCTGCAGAAGACGCTGCTCAACATCGAGGGCCTGGGCCGCCAGCTCGACCCCGAGCTCGACCTGTGGAAGACGGCCAAGCCCTTCCTGCAGCGCTGGATGGACGAGCGCATGGGCGTGCGCGCGCTGGCGCGCGGCATCAAGGAAGAAGCGCCCAGCTGGGCCGGCACGCTGCCGCAACTGCCGCGCCTGGTGCACCACGCGCTCAGCGAGTCACCCAGGCAGCATGCGGCCCAGCAGCAGCGCTTCGATGAGCTCGCCGCCAACCAGCGCCGCCAGGGCCGGCTGCTGCTGCTGATCGGCGCCCTCGCCGCCGCCCTGCTCGGTCTCGAGCTCCACCGCCTGCTGGGCTGAACGCCTGCGGCGGCTGAACGAATCGCCGCCGCCACCCCTCCAAACGGCATACTGCGGACGACCGCAAGCCGCACCGGCAACAACGCACGGAGGGGGCGGGATGAAGACACAGTTCGGCACACGGTTCGCGGGCGGCTCGGGACCCCGGGCGCCCCACTCCACGATCAAGATCATCGGCGCGGCCAGCGCGCTCGGCGCACCGCATGCGGGCGCCGCAGCGGGCCCGTCGGCGCTGCAGGCGGGCCCGCTCGCCTGCCATCTGCGCGCCCTTGGCCTGGCGGTCGAATGGCTGGCGACGCTGAGTCCGCTGGCGACCGACACGGCGCCGGGCGCCGACCAGGCGGACATGGCGACACGCATCGCCGCCAATGCCGCCTTCGCCGCTCGCCTCGCCGATCACCTTGCCGCCCTGCCACCGGCGCACTTTCCGCTCGTGATCGGCGGCGACCATGCGGTCGCGGCCGGCACCTGGCGTGGGATTGGCCGTCGCCGCGGGCGGGCGCCAGGCCTGATCTGGATCGACGCCCACCTCGACAGCCACACTGACACCACCACCCACTCGGGCAACATCCACGGCATGCCGCTGGCGGCCCTGCTCGGCGCCGGCCACCGCGCGCTGAGCGCGATTGCCGGGCCAGCGCTGGATCCGGCGCGCACCTGCATCATTGGCGCGCGCGCCTGGGAGCCCGAGGAGCAGGCGCTGCTCGCGCGCTTCGGCGTACGCGTGTTCGACATGGCCGAGGTGAATGCCCGCGGCCTGCCGACGGTGTTCTGCGAGGCCATGACGATCGCGCGCGCCGACCCCGACGCCGGCTTCGGCCTCAGCCTGGACCTGGATGCCCTCGACCCGCAGGGCCTGCCCGCGGTGACCTGCCCCGAGGCGGCCGGCATCGATCCGCGCGCGTTGGCCGACTGCCTGCTGGGGCTGCGCGCCTGCGCCGACCTTGTTGGCCTCGAGATCGTCGAGTACCGCCCCGACCTCGACGCCGACGGCCGCAGTGCGCGCTGGGTGGTCGAGTTCGCGGCTGCGGCACTCGGCCCCTCGAGCGCCTGGCTGCGCGACAAGGAGTCACGCTACGGCGCGGCCAACTACGCGCCCCTGCCTGCGGTGTTCCGGCGCGGCGAGGGGGTGTGGCTGTGGGACACCGAAGGCCGGCGCTACCTGGACATGATGAGCGCCTACTCGGCGGTGAGCTTCGGCCACAGTCACCCGCGCCTGGTGGGCGCCCTGATCGACCAGGCCCAACGCCTCGCCCTGACCTCGCGCGCGTTCTCCAGCGACCGCCTGCCGGTGTTCCTCGAGCGCCTGTGCACCACCTTCGGCTACGAGCGCGCGCTGCCCGTCAATACCGGCCTGGAGGCGGTCGAGACCGCGCTCAAGGCGGCGCGCAAGTGGGGCTATCAGGTCAAGGGCATCGCCCCCGGGCGGGTGCGCATCATCGCCTGCGACGGCAACTTCCACGGGCGCTCGATCGCCATCGTCGGTCTGTCGTCGAACCCGCACTACCGCGACGGCTTCGGCCCCTTCCCGCCCGGCCTGGAGCGCGTCCCCTTCGGCGACACCGATGCCCTCGAGGCGGCCATCACGCCCGATACCGCCGCCTTTCTGGTCGAGCCGATCCAGGGCGAAGGCGGCATCGTCGTGCCCCCGGCCGGCTACCTGTCGCGTTGCGCCGAGATCTGCCGCCGCCACGGCGTGCTGCTGATCGCCGACGAGGTGCAGACCGGGCTCGGCCGCTGCGGACGACTGCTCGCCTGCGACCATGAGGGCGTGCGCCCGGACGGCCTGATCCTGGGCAAGGCGCTCGGCGGCGGCCTGCTGCCGGTGTCGGCCTTCCTGGCCGATCGTGCGCTGATGGACGTGTTCCGGCCCGGCGATCATGGCTCGACCTTCGGCGGCAATCCGCTGGCCGCGGCGGTCGGCACCGAAGTGCTCGCCCTGCTCGAGGACACCCGTCCGTGGGAGCACGCCGAGCGCCTCGGCACGCGCCTGATGGACGCGTTGCGCGCCGCTGCCCTGCCCGGCGTGGTGGACATCCGCGGTCGCGGCCTGCTGGTCGGCCTGGCCTTCGATCCCGCCCTGGCCGACGCCGGGGAGCTCGCCGAGCGCCTGCTCGCGCGCGGCATCGCCACCCGCGACACCAATGGCAACGTCATCCGCCTGGCGCCGCCGCTGATCATCGACGAGGACACGCTGGAGGCGGCGATCGAAGGCATCGTGACCACGCTGCGGCAGTCCGTCGCCGAGCGCGGCGCGGCCGGCCCCACCGGGGCCGTTGCAAATCTGCAATAAAGCGGCGCCGGCCGCCCCCGGATCGACAAGACGCCGCGCCCATTGCGCTGCAGCATATTGCTAAACTCGCGCCTGATCTTACAACCGCGCACCTGAAGCGCATTCACGAAGGGCCTCATGATGCTGCTCTGGCTTGTCGTCGCCTATCTGGTCGTCTCCATCGGCATCGGTCTGTATGCCGCCACCCGGGTGCATAACGCGCGCGACTACATCACCGCAGGTCGCAACCTGCCGATGTTCATCGTGCTGGCAATGGTGTTCGCGACCTGGTTCGGCGCCGAGACCGTGCTCGGCATCTCCGCCACCTTCCTCGAGGAAGGCTTTCGCGGCCTGATCTCCGACCCGCTCGGCGCCTCGGTGTGCCTGGTGCTGTTCGGCCTCGTCTTCGCCCGCCCGCTGTACCGCATGAACCTGCTCACCCTGGGCGACTTCTTCCGCATGCGCTACAACCGCACGACCGAGCTGGTGCTGTCGATCTGCATCGTGCTGTCCTACCTGGGCTGGGTGGCGGCGCAGATCACCGCGCTCGGCCTGGTTTTCAACGTGCTGTCGAACGACGTCGTGAGCATGAACCAGGGCATGCTGATCGGTGCCGGCGTGGTACTGGTCTATACGCTGTTCGGCGGCATGTGGTCGGTCGCGCTCACCACCTTCGTGCAGATGATCGTGATCGTCATCGGCCTGGTATGGGTCACCTGGCTGGCTGGCGACAAGGCGGGCGGCTTCGAGCTCGTCATCGCCAAGGCCGCGGCCGAGGGCAAGTTCGAGTGGCTGCCCTCGCTCGACATGATCGACATGATCGCCTGGATCGCTGCCTTCGCCACCATGGCGCTGGGCTCCATCCCGCAGCAGGACGTGTTCCAGCGCGTCAACTCGTCCAAGAACGAGCGTGTCGCGGTGTGGGGCACGACGCTGGGCGGCGTCAGCTACTTCTTCTTCGCCGCGGTGCCGCTGTTCCTGGCCTACACCGCCCACATCATCGACCCGGGCATGGTCGAGCGCCTGATGGAGCAGGACTCCCAGCTCATCCTGCCGACGCTGATCCTGCAGCACATGCCTTTCTTCGCCCAGGTGATCTTCTTCGGCGCCCTGCTGTCGGTGATCATGAGCACCGCCTCGGGCACCCTGCTGGCGCCCTCGGTGACCTTTTCCGAAAACGTGCTGCGCGGCTTCATCCCGGGCATGAGTGATCGCGCCTTCCTGCTCAGCACGCGAGTGACGGTGGTGGTGTTCACCGTCCTCGTCACCTGGTACGCCACCACCACCGAGGCCACCATCCACCACATGGTCGAGAACGCCTACCGCGTCACGCTGGCCGGTGCCTTCGTGCCGCTCGCCGCCGGCCTGTTCTGGAAGCGCGCCAACAACCTGGGGGCGGCGCTGGCCATCATCCTCGGCCTGTCGACCTGGCTGCTGCTAGAGATCTTCGTCGCCGAAGGCGATGTCGAACCCCAGCTCTACGGCTTGGCGGCCAGCGCGCTGGGCATGCTGGTCGGCGGCCTGCTCGGCCCGAAGCCGCACCATCGCCCGCACCTCGGCGGCCATCACGCTGCGGCAGGCACCTACCACACGACGCGCTGACTCCATCGCGGCCGGCGCGCCGCAGTCAGCGCAGGCAGGCAGGCAGGCAGGCGGGGCCGGGCTTCAATGCCGGCCCCGCCTGCGTTTGATACCGATCAACGCGGGCGCGCGGCCCCTCGTCTATGGTTGCGGCGTTTTTCCCATCCGCCCGCCACCATGACCGTGCCCACCCCGATCGAGCTCGTCTGCCCCGCCGGCAGCCTGCCGGCCCTCAAGACCGCCATCGACCACGGCGCTGACTGCGTCTATCTCGGCTTCAAGGACGCCACCAACGCGCGCAACTTCACCGGCCTCAACTTCGACCCGCCGCAGATGCGCGAAGGCATCGCCTATGCCCACGCCCGCGGCCGCAAGGTACTGCTCGCCCTCAACACCTACCCGCAGACCGGCAACTGGCCGAGCTGGACCCAGGCCATCGACCGCGCCGCGGAGTTCGGCGTCGACGCGCTCATCCTCGCCGACCCCGGCCTGATGGCCTACGCCGCGAAGACTCATCCGCAACTGCGCCTGCACCTGTCGGTGCAGGGCTCGGCCACCAGCTACGAGGCCATCAATTACTACCACGAGCGCTTCGGCATCCAGCGCGCGGTGCTGCCGCGCGTGCTGTCGATGGCGCAGGTGGAGAGTGTCATCGCCCACACGCCGGTCGAGATCGAGGTCTTCGGCTTCGGCGGCCTGTGCGTGATGGTCGAGGGCCGCTGCGCGCTGTCGGCCTATGCCACCGGGGAATCACCCAACTGCAACGGCGCCTGCTCGCCAGGCAAGCACGTGCGCTGGGAAGACACCCCGCGCGGCATGGAGACGCGCCTCAACGGAATCCTCATCGACCGCTTCGCCGACGGCGAGCGCGCCGGCTACCCGACGCTGTGCAAGGGCCGCTTCGAGGTCAACGACGAGACCTATTACGCGCTCGAGGAGCCGACCAGCCTCAACACCCTGGAGCTGCTGCCCGAACTCGCCCGCATCGGCATCCGCGCGATCAAGATCGAGGGCCGCCAGCGCAGCCCGGCCTACGTCGCCCAGGTCACCAAGGTGTGGCGCGCCGCGCTCGACAAGCTCAAGGCCGGTGGCCCGGAGGGCTTTGCCGTGCTGCCGGCGTGGATGACCGAGCTCAACAAGGTCTCCGAAGGCCAGAGCCACACCCTGGGGGCGTATTACCGCCCCTGGAAGTGAGCCCCTTCGACCCCCATCGCGACGCCATGCCTCGCGCCGCCCACGGTTTCGCCCTGAGCGCGCGCAGCCCCGTCCGGCGCGCCACTACCACCGCCGCCGCACCCGCCCGACCCACCGCCCACCGGAAGCGGCCGCGGTGCCATCCAGCCCGAATGAGAACCGCCCCATGAAACTCGCCCTTGGCCCCCTGCTCTACTACTGGCCGCACCAGAGCGTGCTCGATTTCTACGCCGACATGGCCGAAGCGCCGGTCGACAGCGTCTATCTCGGGGAGACCGTGTGTTCGCGCCGCCACGAACTGCGCCTCGAAGACTGGCTCGAGGTCGGCAAGGTGCTCGCTGGCGCCGGCAAGGAAGTGGTGATCAGCACTCAGGGTCTGATCGAGTCCGAGTCCGACCTCAAGGTGCTGCGCCGCATCGTGCGCCAGAGCACCGAGGGCGAGACCGGCTTTCGCGTCGAGGCCAACGACATGGGCGCGGTGCGCCTGCTGACCGAAGCCGGCGTGCGCAACTGGGTCGCCGGCCCCACGCTCAACCTCTTCAATCCCGCCACCCTGCAGCTGATGATCGACGCCGGTGCGACGCGCTGGGCGGTCGCCCCGGAGATGTCGGGCGCGGCACTCGCCGAGGTGCGCGCCGCACTACCGGCGCCGATCGAGACCGAGGTCTTCGCCTACGGCCGCCTGCCGCTGGCGCACTCGGCGCGCTGCTTCACCGCCCGCCACTTCAACCTGCAGAAGGACACCTGCGAGTTCCGCTGCCTGTCGATCATGGACGGCATCACCTTGCGCACGCGCGAGGGCGAACCCTTCCTGACGCTGAACGGCGTGCAGACCCAGTCGGCGCGAGTGCACAACCTGCTTGGCGACCTGCCTGCGGTGCGGCAGAGCGCCGAGCTGCTACGCATCAGCCCCCAGGGCGCACACACCCGTCAGATCGTCGACCAATTCCGCGCCGTGCTCGATGGCGCGCAGACACCCTCGGCCGCGCTCGCCGCCAGTCGCGAACTGATGGTCGAGGCGCCCTGCAACGGCTTCTGGCACGGCCGCGCCGGCGTCGAACAGTACGTCGCCGCCTGAGCGCCGTCCGCACACTCCCGGGAGACTGACCATGCCTGCCCTGCCCCCCCTTCCCGCGCTGCCCCGCCTGCCGCTGCCGTCCGCCCTCTTTCCTGGCGCGCTGCGCCAGCGCATCGGCGAGCACCTGGAGAATCTGCGCATCCCCGACTTCACCGTGCCCGCGCCGCTGGCCAGGCTGGTTTCGCGCCTGCCGCAGCAAGCGCCCACCCAGGCCCTGACGCTGGCGCTCAACCTCGCGCTCGGCCGCATCCTGCCGCGCGACACGCTCGCGCCGCTGGCCGGCCGCCATCTGCAGCTGCGCGTGCTCGACGCCGGCCTGACGCTCGACTTCAGCCTCGGCGACAAGGGCTTCCGCCGTGCCGCGCCGGCCGCGGGCAAAAAGCCCGACCTGATCATCTCGGCCACCGCGCGCGACTTCATCGCGCTCGCGCTGCGCGAGGAGGATCCCGACACCCTGTTCTTCAGCCGCCGCCTGCGCATGGAAGGCGACACCGATCTCGGCCTGCTGGTGAAGAACACGCTCGACGCGGTGGATTGGGAGGCCTTGAAGTCTCGCCTCAGCGGCCGACGCTGAACGCCTACCCGCTGTCGCCTGCGCTGCAGGGGTGCCCGCCACCCCGATCGCCGCGCGCGATCCGGGTGGCATCTGCGGTAATCTAGCGGCCCCGTTCTGCCCGTGGCGCATCCGAACGCGCCGCGCCCGCCGCGCCATGCCCTCCGCCAAGCCACCTGCACCGACACCCTCTGCGCCCTCGACAGCGCCCTCCGAGTTCGACCTGATCCGGCGCCATTTCACGCGCCCGACCCGGCACACCGACCTCGCCGGGGGCGACGATGCCGCCCTGCTGCGCGCGCAGCCCGGGATGCAGCTGGCCGTCTCCACCGACATGCTGGTCGCCGGCACGCACTTCTTCGCCGACACCGACGCCGAGGATCTGGGCTGGAAGACGCTGGCGGTCAACGTGTCGGACCTCGCCGCGATGGGCGCGAGCCCGCGCTGGGCCTTTCTCGCCTTGGCGCTGCCGGCTGCGGACGAAGCCTGGATCGCCGCCTTCGCCGGCGGCCTGTTCGCCTGCGCCGATGCCCATGGCGTGGATCTCGCCGGCGGCGACACCACGCGCGGACCGCTCACGCTGTCGCTGACCATCATCGGCGAGCTGCCCCACGGCGCAGCGATCACCCGCGCGGGGGCGCGCGCCGGCGACGAGCTGTGGGTGTCCGGCCAGCCCGGCCTGGCCGGCCTCGGCCTCGCGGCGCTGCGTGGCGAGGCGCGGCTGTCGGCCGCCGGCCGCACCGCCTGCCTCGCCGCGCTGCACAGGCCGCAGCCGCGCGTGGCCCTCGGCCTCGCCCTGCGCGGCATCGCCACCGCCATGCTCGACGTCTCCGACGGCCTGCTCGGCGACCTCGGCCACATCCTCGAGTGCTCCGGCACTGGCGCGATCATCGATGTCGCCGCGCTACCGATGAACACGTTGCGCGAGACCGGCGCGGATGAGTGGCTGGCGCGCCGCTGCCTGCTCGGCGGCGGTGACGACTACGAGCTGCTCTTCGCCGCCCCCGCCGCGAAGCGGGCCGAGGTCCAGACCCTGTCCGCCCAGCTCGGGCTTGCGCTGCATCGCATCGGCGAACTCACCTCCGAGCCCGGCGCGCTCTGGCTGCGCGAGGACGGCGGCCGGCTGGTCCGCAGCACGCCCTCGGGCTACGATCACTTCGGCTGACCGGCCCGCCCGCCAGCGCCCCTTCCCAACCACACCAAGCCCGCCCATGCGCCCGACCGCCCGCCTGATGATGAGTCACCCCGCCCACTTCATCTCCCTGGGCTTCGGCGCCGGCCTGTCGCCATGGGCGCCCGGCACCATGGGCACGCTGCTGGCCTGGGCCTTGTATCCGCTGATCCGCACGCCGCTGTCCGAGTTCGTCTTTCTCGCCCTGCTCGCCAGCCTGTTCGTCGCCGGGGTCCTCGCGGCCGAGCGCACCGGACGCGCGCTGGGCGTGCCCGACCACGGCGGCATCGTGTGGGACGAGATGGTCGCGACCTGGCTGGTGCTGATGTTCGCCCCCGCCACGCTGCTGTGGCAGGCGGTGGCGGTGGCGCTGTTCCGCTTTTTCGACATCGTCAAGCCGCCTCCGGTGCGCTGGGCGGACCGCAGTTTCAAGGGCGGCTTCGGTGTCATGCTCGACGACCTCGTCGCCGCCGGCTACACCTTGCTCGTGCTCGCCATCCTCGTCACCCTGTTCGGTAGCTGACGCCATGACCGACATCGAACTCGAAGCCCTCGCCCGGCGCGTCGGCCAGACCCTTGCCGCACGCGGCTGGCGCCTGGCGACGGCGGAATCCTGTACGGGTGGCTGGATCGCCGAGGCGGTGACCGCGATCGGCGGCAGCTCGGCCTGGTTCGACCGCGGCTTCGTCACCTACTCCAACGAGGCCAAGATGGACATGCTCGGGGTGTCTGCACGCACCCTCGGCGGCCATGGCGCGGTCAGCGAGGCAACCGCCGTCGAGATGGCGGCCGGAGCGCTCGCCCGCAGCCTGGCCGAGGTCGCAGTGGCCGTCTCCGGGATCGCCGGCCCCAGCGGCGGCACACCGACCAAGCCGGTGGGCATGGTGTGCCTGGCCTGGGCCGCGCGCGACAGCGTCTCGCGCGTGCTCACCGCACACTTCGACGGCGACCGCGAGGCGGTGCGTCGACAGGCCGTCATCCATGCCCTCGAGGGCGTGATCGCCATCGCGGCCGCGGCGTGAGTCGCGCTCGCCGGCAAGCGCTGATTTGCTGTATGCCCGTACAGCTCTTACACTAGCAGCACTGGCCGTGCGCCACCGCACGCATGCAATCTTTGTGCCATAATCCAGCAACCAGACAGGGAAGACTTACATGGACGACAACAAGGCCAAGGCCCTCGCTGCCGCGCTTTCGCAGATCGAAAAGCAGTTCGGCAAGGGCTCGATCATGCGCATGGGCGACGGCAACGTCGAACGCGACATCCAGACCGTGTCCACCGGCTCGCTAGGGCTCGACATCGCGCTCGGCCTCGGCGGCCTGCCGCGTGGCCGCGTGGTCGAGATCTACGGTCCGGAATCGTCCGGCAAGACCACGCTGACCCTGCAGGTCATCGCCGAGATGCAGAAGCTGGGCGGCACCGCGGCCTTCATCGACGCCGAACACGCGCTCGACGTCGGCTACGCCGAAAAGCTTGGCGTCAACATCGAGGACCTGCTGATCTCGCAGCCCGACACCGGCGAGCAGGCGCTCGAGATCGCCGACATGCTGGTGCGCTCGGGCGGCGTGGACATCGTCGTCGTCGACTCGGTCGCCGCGCTCACACCGAAGGCCGAGATCGAGGGCGAGATGGGCGACCAGCTCCCCGGCCTGCAGGCGCGCCTGATGTCGCAGGCGCTGCGCAAGCTCACCGCCAACATCAAGCGCACCAACACCCTGGTCATCTTCATCAACCAGATCCGCATGAAGATCGGCGTCATGTTCGGCAGCCCCGAAACCACCACTGGTGGCAACGCGCTCAAGTTCTACGCCTCGGTGCGCATGGACATCCGCCGCACCGGCACGATCAAGAAGGGCGACGAGGTGGTCGGCTCCGAGACCCGTGTCAAGGTGGTCAAGAACAAGGTGTCGCCGCCGTTCAAGGAAGCGCACTTCGACATCCTCTATGGCGAGGGCATTTCGCGCGAGGGCGAGATCATCGACCTCGGCGTGACGCACAAGATCGTCGACAAGTCCGGCGCCTGGTACGCCTACCAGGGCGACAAGATCGGCCAGGGCAAGGACAACTCGCGCGAGTTCCTGCGCAACAACCCGGCGCTGGCGCGTGAGATCGAGAACAAGGTGCGCGCCGCGGTCGGCCTGCCCGCAATGGCGGTGACGACCACCGCAGCGGCAGCCGCCGAGGCCTGAGCGGGGCCAAGGTACGGCCATGGGCGTCCCCAGCCTGCGCGAGCGCGCGCTCCGTCACCTGGCGCGGCGCGACCACTCGCGCGCCGAACTGGCGCGCAAGCTCGCCACCCACGGCGAGGCGGACGAGATCGACGCCGTGATTGCGCGCATGGGCGAGCTCGGCCTGCAGTCCGACAGCCGCTACGCCGAGGCCTTCGTGCGCGGCAAGGCGGCCCGTTTCGGCGCCGGCCGGCTGCGCAGTGAGCTGGCGCGGCGCGGCATCGAGCGTGACCTGATCGAGCAGGCGATCGAGAACGAATGCGTAGAATCGGAACTGGAACGCGCACGCCAGGTGCTGCGCAGCCGCTTCAGCTCCGCGCCGGCCGACCCGCGCGAATGGGCGCGCCAGGCGCGCTTCCTGCAAACCCGCGGCTTCGCCCCCGAACTGATCCGCAAGCTGCTGAAAGAGCCCTTCGATGAGTCTGCTTAAGGTCGCCGGCCTGCAAAAGCGCTACAAGTCGCGCACCGTGGTGCACGATGTCGGCTTCGAGGTCGACCCGGGCCAGGTGGTCGGCCTGCTCGGCCCCAATGGCGCGGGCAAGACCACCTGTTTCTACATGATCGTCGGCCTGGTGCGTGCCGACGGCGGTCAGATCACGCTCGACGGCACCGATCTCACCCACCTGCCCATCCACGCCCGCGCCCGCCTCGGCCTGTCCTACCTGCCGCAGGAGATGAGCGTGTTCCGCAAGCTCAGCGTGGCCGAGAACATCCGCGCCGTGCTCGAGCTGCGGGGGCTGGAGACGCGACAGATCAACGCCCGCCTGGACGAGCTGCTGCTCGAGCTGGGCATCAACCACCTGCGCAACAACACCGCGGTGTCGCTGTCCGGCGGCGAGCGCCGGCGCTGCGAGATCGCCCGCGCACTGGCGACCGACCCGCGCCTGATCCTGCTCGACGAGCCCTTCGCCGGCGTCGACCCGATCGCGGTCATCGACATCCAGAAGATCATCCGCTTCCTCAAGGAGCGCGGCATCGGCGTGCTGATCACTGACCACAACGTGCGCGAGACCCTGGGGATCTGCGACCGCGCCTACATCATCAGCGAAGGCCGGGTACTGGCCAGCGGCAAGCCGACCGAGATCATCGACAACGAGCGCGTGCGCCAGGTCTACCTCGGCGAGCATTTCCGCCTGTGAGTGCGCACCCACACCGACCACGATGAAACCCAGCCTCCAGCTCAAGCTCTCCCAGCACCTCACGCTGACGCCGCAACTGCAGCAGTCGATCAAGCTGCTGCAGCTGTCGACCATCGAGCTCAACCAGGAGATCGAGCGCTTCCTGCTCGAGAACCCGATGCTCGAACGCGCCGACAGCGATGGGGTGGAGTTCATGCCCCCTGCCGCGCCGGGCAGCCCGCCCGAGCACGAACTGCAGCAACAGCAGCGCCAGGACGAGGCGCGCGAGGCGGCGCCCGACAGCGCCGGCGCCGAGGCCGGCGAACACAGGGAAGGCGGCGAAGGCAGCAGCGAGGACGAGGGCATCGACTGGTCGAACGTGGGCAGCGGCGCCTCGAGCCGCGGCGAGGACGATGACGACGTCGATTACCAGGACCTGCAGGCGGCCGGCGTGTCGTTGCGCGAGCACCTCGACCAGCAGGTCTCGCTGTCGCCGCTGTCGGATCGCGACCGCGCCCTGGTGCGCCTGGTGATCGAGGCGCTCGACGACGACGGCTATCTGCACCAGCCGCTCGAGGAATTGCTCGAGCTGCTGCCCGAGGAGTCCGAGGTCGAGCTCGACGAACTCAGCATCGCCCTGCGCCATGTGCAGAACCTCGAGCCGGCCGGGATCGGCGCGCGCAGCCCGCAGGAATGCCTGTCGCTGCAGTTGCGCACGCTGCCCGCGACCGACACCCGCGCGCTCGCGCTCGAGATCGTCGACAAGCATCTCGAGCTCCTCGCCGAGCGCAACTTCGTCAAGCTCAAGAAACTCACCGGCTGCGACGACGACGCCCTGCGCGCCGCCCACGCCCTGATCTGCAGCCTCGACCCGCACCCGGGGTCGCGCTACTCGAGCGCGGAGACGCGCTACGTGCTGCCCGACGTCGTCGTGCGCAAGCTGCGCGGTCGCTGGACCGTCACCCTCAATCAGGAGGCGATGCCGCGCCTGCGCATCAACCGCCTGTATGCCAGCCTGCTGCAGCAGAACCGCGGCCAGGGGGGTGGGCTCAGCGGCCAGTTGCAGGAGGCACGCTGGCTGATCAAGAACGTCCAGCAGCGCTTCGACACCATCCTGCGGGTGTCTCAGGCCATCGTTGACCAGCAGCGGCAGTTCTTCGATCATGGGGAGGTGGCGATGCGGCCACTCACTCTCCGGGAGATCGCAGACCAGCTCGAGCTGCACGAATCCACCGTATCGCGCGTCACCACGCAAAAATACATGGCGAGCCCGCGCGGTGTATTCGAACTCAAGTATTTCTTCGGCAGTCACGTCGCCACCGATACCGGCGGAGCGGCATCCTCGACGGCGATTCGAGCGCTGATTCGCCAGCTGGTGGATGCAGAAGACAGCAAGAAGCCGCTGTCCGACGCCAAGATTGCAGAAGTTCTGGGCCAGCAGGGTATCGTGGTCGCACGGCGCACGATCGCCAAGTACCGTGAATCCCTCAATATCCCGCCGGTCAGTCTGCGCAAATCCATCTGACAACAACAGGAGTTAACATGAATCTCAACATCACCGGGCGCCATGTCGAAGTCACCCCGGCCATTCGCGACTACGTGACTTCCAAGCTCGATCGCGTCATCCGTCACTTCGACAACGTCACCAGTGTCGCGGTGATCCTCTCGGTCGAGAAGCTCAAGCAGAATGCGGAAGTCACGCTGCACGTGCGCGGCAAGGACATCTTCGTCGAGAGCGACGACGCCGACCTGTATGCCGCCATCGACGCGATGGCCGACAAGCTCGACCGGCAGGTTCAGAAGTACAAGCAGAAGCAGGCCGACCACAACCACGAAACGATCAAGCACCAGGCACCCGAAGTCTGACGCCTTCGTTACCGCCCCGTGTCCGGGGTGTGGTTATAATGCGCGCGTTTTCACGACGCGAGCCCCACTCGCCCCGGACCGTCCAAACGCAGCACCTGACCTAGGCGGTTCAGCTATTGCGCAAGCCTTCCAGCGAATGAGCCTGATATCTCAACTCCTGCCACTTTCCAACGTGGTGGTCGACCTCGACGCCAGCAGCAAGAAGCGCGTCTTCGAGCAGGCGGGCCTGTTGTTCGAGAACAACCAGGGCATCGGTCGCAGCACCGTGTTCGACAGCCTGTTCACCCGCGAACGACTCGGCTCGACCGGGCTTGGTCAAGGCATCGCGATTCCGCACGGCCGCATCAAGGGCCTGAAGGACGCCGCCGGCGCCTTCCTGCGCCTGGCCACACCGGTGCAGTTCGACGCCCCGGACGGGCGTCCGGTGAACATGCTGTTCGTCCTGCTCGTTCCCGAGCAGGCGAACGAAACCCACCTGCAGCTGCTGTCCGAGCTCGCGCAGATGTTCAGCGATCGTGATTTCCGCGAAGCCTTGCTCGACGCACCGGACGCGGCCCACATCCATCAGATGTTCATGAACTGGGGCGCCGATGCGGCAGACCAGCGTCGCGCGGCTGTATGAGGCGTACCGCGACAGCCTGAAGCTGTGCCACCTCAGCGGGCGCCTTGACGCGCGCATCGCGGTGGCCGAAGAACGCATCTGGCCCGCCGATCTGGTGGGCCACCTCAATCTGATCCACCCGACCCGCCTGCAGATCCTCGGTGCCGCCGAACTCGCCTGGGCACGCCGCCAGTCGAACGAGAAGGTCGCGCATCACCTCAACGAAATCCTGTCCGCACGTCCGCCGGCCATCATCGTCGCCGACGCCTGCGAGGTGCCCAACATCGTGCACGGCATCTGCGCCGCACACGATGTCGCCCTCTTCACCACCGATCATCCGGCGGCCAGCGTGATCGACCAGCTTCGCCTCTACCTGTCGCGCGAGCTGGCCGAGAAGGCCTCGCTGCACGGCGTGTTCATGGACGTGCTCGGGCTGGGCGTGCTGATCACCGGCGACTCGGGCGCGGGCAAGTCCGAGCTCGCGCTCGAACTGATCTCACGCGGCCACGGCCTGGTGGCCGACGATGTCGTCGAGCTCTCACGCATCGCGCCCACCGTGCTCGAGGGACGCTGCCCCGAACTGCTGCAGGACTTCATCGAGGTCCGCGGCCTGGGTATCATCAACATCCGCACGATCTTTGGCGAGACCGCCTGCCGGCGCAAGATGCGCCTGCGCCTGATCTGCCACCTCGAGCGCCGCCAGCCCGGCCCGGGCGACCCAACCCGCCTCCCCGTGCAGCAGGAGACGCAGGACATCCTCGGCGTCAAGATCTCGCGCGTGGTGCTGCCGGTCGCCGCCGGGCGCAACCTCGCGGTGCTGCTCGAGGCGGCGGTGCGCTCGACCATTCTTCAATTGCGTGGCATCGACTCGACGCAGGAATTCATTGACCGCCAGATGCGGGCGATGAGCCCGACGGGCGATCGCGACGAGGACGGCGTGCGGCCATGAGCCGTCCGGTCCGCAGCCTGCTGGTCCGCGGCCTGCTGATCCTCATCGCTGCAACCATCCTGCTGCTCGCCGGCCTCGCCGCCTGGCTCAGCTTCAGCTTCGACCCCAACGACCATCGCGCACGCCTGTCCGCGGAGGTGCTGCGCCATACCGGACGCGAGCTCCGGATCGACGGTCAGCTCGGCCTGTCGGTCTACCCTTGGCTGGGTGTCGAGGCCGGCCGCCTGACGCTCGCCGACGCCCCCGGTTTCGGCGACGGCCCCCTGGCCCGCATCGACCGCCTGGAGGCGCGTGCGCGCCTTATTCCGCTGCTGCGGGGCGACCTCGAGATCGACCGCATCGTGATCGACGGGCTAGAGCTCAAGCTCGTGCGCGCCGCCGACGGCCGCACGAACTGGAGCACCCCGCCGGACAAGACCGGCGCGACCACGGACGACGCCCGCCGCGAACCGCGCACACTGGGCGCGGCGGTGTTCGCACTGGGCGGCGTGGACATCCGCTCGGCCCGCCTCACCTGGTCCGACCTGCAGTCTGGCGTGCATTACGCGCTTGACGATGTCGACCTGCAGGCCGGCGAGATCCGCCCCGGCATCGCCTTTCCGCTCGCGCTCGCACTCACGCTGTCCCGTGGCGCGACATCGTCTGCGCCGGCGACGCCGCACACGCGCTTCGAGCTTGACACCCAGGCCCGCTTCGACCCCGCACGCGACACGCTCAATCTGTCCGGCCTGGCGCTGAACCTGGCCGCCGAAGCGGCGGAGCTACCCGGCGGCCGGCTTCATGCCAGCCTGCGCGCGGACGTCGATGCCGACCTCGGCGCCGGCATGCTGAACGTGACCGGCCTGACCGTCGACACCCTCGGCCTGCACGCGACGGGCCAGATCGAGGCCCGCGCGCTGCATGATGCGCCTCGCTTCGGCGGGCGCATCAAGGTGGCAGCCTTCGACCCGCGCAGCACGCTCGACGCCCTCGGTATCGAGCGTCCGCCCACCGCCGACCCCGCCGTGCTCGCCCGCGCCCAGCTCGAGGCCGAGTTCGACGCCACTGCGACGCTGCTCGAGCTCCGTAGCCTGTCCGCCGTCCTCGACGACACCCGGATCGAGGGCGAGCTGGCCATCACCGACTTTGCGCGCCGGGCGCTGCGCTTCGAGCTCAAGGCCGACGGCATCGAGCTCGACCGTTACCTGCCGCCCGGCCAGCCGGCCACGGCGGTATCGCCCGGCGCTGCCGCGGCGGGTGCCGAGCCGTCGACGCTGAAGTCACTCACCGCCGCGGGCCGCCTGCGCGTGGGCCAGCTCAGCGTTGCCGGACTGACACTGAGCGAACTCGACCTCAGCCTCGACGCCGACGGTGGTCTGCTACGCCTCGAGCCGCTGTCGGCGAGCCTGTACGGGGGGCGTTACGCCGGCAAGGTGCAGTTCGACACCCGCCGCAGCCCGGCCCGCCTGTCGCTTGACGAGTCGCTGCGCGGCGTCCAGCTCGCACCGCTGCTGCGCGACCTCACCGGCAAGGCGGAACGCATCAGCGGTCGCGCCGACGTGCGCGCGCGCCTACAGGCCGACGCCGATAGCGCCGACAGCCTCAGGCGCAGCCTGGCCGGCCAGGCCGAGATTCGTGTCGCCGACGGTGCCGTCAAGGGCGTGAATGTGGCGCAGCTGATGCGCGAAGCCTCGGCCCGCCTGCGCGGCCAGCCTGCACCGGCCGCCGGCGGGCCGAACCAGACCGACTTCACCGCGCTCAGCGCGACACTGAAGATCGCCGCCGGCGTGATCCGCAACGACGACCTCGACCTGCGCTCGCCCCTGCTGCGCCTCGGCGGCAACGGCAGCGCGAGCTTGGTCAGCGAGACCATCGACTACCGCCTGCGTGCCAGCCTGGTCGCCACCCTGACCGGCCAGGGCGGCGAGGATCTCGGCAACCTGCGCGGCCTCACCGTGCCGATCCGCATCACCGGCCCCTTTGCCGAGCCGGCCTTCGCCCTCGACATCGAGGCCCTGGTCAGCGACAGCCTGCGCGACCGTGCGCGCGAGAAGGTCGAGGAACGCATCCGCGAGCGTATCCCCGAGAACCTGCAGGAGCGCCTGCGCGGCGGCCTGCGCGACCTGTTGCGCTAATGCGCCCGCCCGCGCAGGGCCTCCCCCGCCAGGGGCCACAAGGACGCGCACTTGCCGCCCGGCGCATGCGACTGTTACCCTCAGCCGCTTTGCAGCAGCGCACGCGCCGGCCATGACCACCCCCACGGATTACCTCGAACGCATCCTCAACGCGCAGGTGTACGACGTCGCTGTCGAGACCCCGCTCGACCTCGCCAGCAACCTGTCGGCGCGCACGCACAACCGACTCTTCCTCAAGCGCGAGGACATGCAGCCGGTGTTCAGCTTCAAGATCCGCGGCGCCTACAACAAGATGGCCAAGCTCTCGCCGCAGGCCCTCAAGCGAGGCGTGATCTGCGCCTCGGCCGGCAACCACGCCCAGGGCGTGGCGCTGTCGGCGGCCAAGCTTGGCGTGCGCGCGGTGATCGTGATGCCGAGCACCACGCCGGCGATCAAGATCGACGCGGTGAAGGCGCGCGGCGGCGAGGTGGTGCTCGCCGGCGAGTCCTATTCCGACGCCTACGCCCACGCCCTCGAGCTTGAGAAGGCCGAGAAGCTGACCTTCGTGCACCCCTTCGACGACCCCGACGTGATCGCCGGCCAGGGCACGGTGGGCATGGAGATCCTGCGCGCGCACCCGAAGCCGATCCACGCCGTGTTCTGCTGCGTCGGCGGCGGCGGCCTGATCGCCGGCGTGGCGGCCTACATCAAGCGCCTGCGCCCGGAGACGAAGATCATCGGCGTCGAGGCGGTCGACGCCGATGCGATGACGCAGTCGCTCGCGGCCGGCCAGCGCATCGCCCTCGAGCAGGTCGGCATCTTTGCCGATGGCGCGGCGGTGAAGGAGGTGGGCGCCGAGACCTTCCGCCTGTGCCAGCAGTACGTGGACGAGATGATCGTGGTCGACAACGACGCCATCTGCGCCGCGATCAAGGACGTGTTCGAGGACACGCGCTCCATCCTCGAGCCCGCCGGCGCGCTCGCCGTGGCCGGCGCCAAGGAGTACGCCCGTCGTCACAAGCTGCGCGACAAGAGCCTGGTGGCGGTGGCCTCGGGCGCGAACATGAACTTCGACCGCCTGCGCTTCGTCGCCGAGCGCGCCGAGCTCGGCGAGCAGCGCGAGGCCGTGCTGGCGGTGTCGATCCCCGAGAAACCGGGCTCGTTCAAGAAATTCATCAGCGTGCTCGGCAACCGCAACATCACCGAGTTCAACTACCGCTACGCCGACCCGCAGCAGGCCCACATCTTCGTCGGTGTCACCGTGCACAACCGCAACGAGGTCGGCCGCCTGGTCGAGATGCTCGAGCGCCATGAACTGCCCGCGCTCGACCTCACCGACGACGAACTGGCCAAGACCCACGTGCGCTACATGGTCGGTGGCCGCGCGCCGCAGGCCGAGAACGAGGTGGTGTACCGCTTCATCTTCCCCGAGCGCCCCGGCGCGCTGATGAATTTCCTCTCCAACCTGCGCTCTGACTGGAACATCTCGTTGTTCCACTATCGCAACCACGGCTCGGACTTCGGCCGCGTGCTGGTCGGCATGCAGGTGCCGCCGCAGGACAAGGCAGCGTTCGACGACTTCCTGCAGCGCTTGGGCTACGACTACGTGGCCGAGAACGACAACCCGGCCTACCGCCTGTTCCTGTCCTCCAGCGCCGGCTGAGCCCGGCGCGCGCGCCTCAGCGCTGCGCCGGCGCCGCGCCGGCCTCGGTGACGATCCAGGCCATGGGCTTGTCATGGCACTGCGGCAAGGTGCTCGGTACGCGACCGATCTCGAAGCCGACGCCGACCGCCACCGTGTCCATGCCGGCCAGGGTGCGATCGAAGTAGCCGCCGCCATAGCCGAGCCGGTAGCCGCGCGCATCGAAGGCGTTGAGCGGCACCAGCACCACGTCCGGCACCAGTGCCTCGCCCTGCGCCGGGTGCGGAATGCCGTGGCGATCGAGCGGCATCGGCTCACCCGGTCGCCAGGCGCGGAACACCATCGCAGCGTTGCGCTCCAACACCACCGGCAGCGCTGCCACCCGGCCCGGATGGGCGGCCAGCCAGTGCGTGACCCACGCCCGCAGGTCGGGCTCGGCCCGATAGGGCCAGCAGAATCCCAGCCGCAGCGGCTGCAGGGCCGCCATCAGCTCGTCGAGGTGCGCGCTCATGCGCCCGGTGAGGGTCTCGCGCAGTGCCGCCGGCATCGCCTGGCGAGCCCGCAACGCGGCCTCCCGCAGCCGCTTCCGCTCTGCAGCAAAATCGGGCTCGACAAGGGCATCAGGGGCAGGAAGCGGTTTCATGACTGTGATATGGTAGGCCTTGAATAGGAGGCGTCGTAGGGTATGAGAAAAGCATTCTGGGCAAGCTTGTTCGCCGCAGCATTCCTGCTGCCCGGAAAAGCCAGCGCACAGCCCGCCAACACCATGGCGGCGGTCTCGGGGGCGGACCGTATCGTCGCCGCACGCGAGGCCCTGCGCAAGGGGGATCGTGCCCGCCTGGAGGCACTCGCGGCGGTCCGCGAGCCGCATGTGCTGGACATCTACCCGCGCTACTGGCTGCTTGTGAACCTGCTTGCGCGCAGCGAACCGCCGCCGGCGCGCGCCCTGCGCGACTTCATCGACGCCGAGGACGGCAGCCACCTCGCCGAGCGCCTGCGCGCGGACTGGCTGCGGCGCATGGCCAGGGATGGCGACTGGACCGGCTTCGTCGCCCTGTTCCCGGAGCTGCAGAATCCGGATGCGGAATTGCGCTGCTCGGCGTGGACCGCCCGCCTGCTCACCGGCGACGCCAGCGCCCTCGCCGAGGTGGCGGCGCAATGGGACGCGCTGCAGTCGGCCCCGGCGAGCTGCGACATGCCGCTGAGTGCCGCCGTCGAGCGCGGCAGCGTAAGCGAGGATCGCGTGTGGTGGCGCATCCGCCGCCAGATCGACACCCGCAGCCCGAACGATGCCCTCGCCAGCCTGGCCCTGCTGCCGCCAGAGATGGCGCCGGCGCGCGCCGACCTCGACCAGGCGATCCGCTCGCCGGGCCCCTGGCTGGATCGCCTGCCGGCCAACTTCGCCGTCAGCCGCGCCGGGCGTGAGCTCGCGCTGGCCGCGCTGGTCCGCCTCACCCGCGAGGACTGGCCCGCAGCCCAGCTCCGGCTGCTGCGCATCCAGGACCGCCTGAGCGCCGAGGAGCGCAACTACGCCAACCTGGTGATGGCCATGCACGCCGCGATCGGCCGCCGCCCGGAGGCCATGGCCCTGTATGCGGCCGCCGGCAGCATCGACACCACCCCGATGCAGCGCGCATGGCGCGTGCGTGCCGCCCTGCGCGCGCAGGACTGGCGCGCGGTGCGCAGCGCGATCGAGGCCCTGCCGGCCGAGGAGCGCGACAGTCCCGACTGGCTCTACTGGCTCGGGCGCGCCCATGCCGCCAGCGGCAACCGCGACGAGGCCGAGTCTCTCTACCTGCGCATCGCCGGCGAGCCGCATTTCTACGGCATGCTCGCCGCCGAGGAGTTCGGCCAGCTCTTCATGCCGCCGCCGTCGACCGCGCCGCTGCCACGGGCCAAGCTCGACGAAGCCGAACGCGACCCGAGCCTGCGCCGCGCGCTCGCGCTGTATCAGCTCGACATGCGCACCGAGGCCCTCCGCGAATGGGTATGGGGCGTGCGCAACCGCGATGAACAATTCCGTCTGGCCGCGGCCCACCTCGCGCTGCGCCACGAACTCTACGATCGCGCGATCAACACCGCCGAGCTTGCCAACCCGCGCAGCAATTTCGAGCTGCGCTTCCTCACCCCTTATCGCGACCTCATCGAACCCCAGGTGCGCGCGCAGGGCCTGGACCTGGGCTGGGTGTACGGCCTGATGCGCCAGGAGAGCCGCTTCGTCATCCCTGCGCGCTCGAGCGCCGGCGCCCAGGGCCTGATGCAGGTCATGCCGGACACCGGCAAGTGGGTCGCCAACCGCATCGGCCTGTCGAACTACCACCCGCGCCTGCTCACCGACCCCAATACCAACGTGCTGCTCGGCACCAGCTACATGCGCCTGATCATGGAAGGGCTGGACGACCACCCGGTGCTCGCCAGCGCCGGCTACAACGCCGGGCCGGGGCGCGCACGGCGCTGGCGCGATGCACAACCGCTGGAAGGCGCGATCTATGCCGAGACCATCCCCTTCGACGAAACCCGCGACTACGTCAAGAAGGTGCTGGCCAATGCCGTGGTCTATGCGTCAATGCTCGAAGGGCAGCCGCAGTCGCTGAAGGCGCGGCTCGGCACGATCGCCCCGGGCGCTGCCAGCGAGTAAGCTTCGGCCGAGCGATGCCCTCTCACCCCGATAACAACACTGATCGAGTCAAACCATGAACCCGAAACGCGTCGTCCTCGTCGGCGGCTCCGGATTTATCGGCAGCGCCATCGCCAATCGGCTGTCCGCCGCGGACGTCAGAGTGCTGATCCCCACCCGCCGCCGCAGCCGCGCCGGCCACGTGCTGCTGCTGCCCAAGGTCGATGTGGACGAGGCCGACGTCCATGACCCCGCCACCCTGGCCCGCCTGTTCGCCGACGCCGACGCCGTCGTCAGCCTGGTCGGTGTGTTGCACTCGCGCCCCGGCACCCCCTTCGGCCCGGCCTTCGCCCGCAACCACGTCGAGCTGCCGCAGAAGATCGTCACCGCCTGCCGCGCCGCCGGCGTCACCCGCCTGGTGCACATCAGCGCGCTGGGCGCGAGCGCCAGCGGCCCCTCGGAGTACCAGCGCTCGAAGGCCGCCGGCGAGAGCGCGATCCGCGCCGCCGGCCCCGACATCGCCTGGACCATCCTGCGCCCCTCGGTGGTGTTCGGCCGTGGCGACAGCTTTCTCAACCTGTTCGCCCGGCTCGCGGCCCTGTTCCCGGTGCTGCCGCTGGCGGGCGCCCATGCACGCTTCCAGCCGGTGTACGTGGAGGACGTGGCCGAGGTCGTGTGGCAGAGCCTGGTGCGCCCCGAGGCGGTGGGCCAGACCTATGAACTGGCCGGCCCGAGCGTGTACACCCTGCGCCAGCTCGTCGAATACGTCTCGGCCCTGATCGGCAAGCCGCGTCCGATCGTGCCCCTGCCCGAGGGCCTGGCAATGCTGCAGGCGCGCCTGATGGAGCTCGCGCCGCAGCCGCTGATGAGCCGCGACAATGTGCGCTCGATGCGGGCGGACAACGTCGCCAGCGGCGAGCCGCTGCCCTTCGGCCTGCAGCCGACCGCACTCGAGGCGGTCGCGCCGGCCTGGCTGGGCGACGAAGCGACGCGCGCGCATTACTATCCCTTCCGCCGCCAGGCGCGGCGCTGACCGCCTCATTCCGATCCTTTCCACCGTGACCCGGAGTCCACGATGAAGCTCATCATCGGCAACAAGAATTACTCGTCCTGGTCCCTGCGCGCCTGGCTCGCCGCGCGCGAAGGCGGCTTCACCTTCGAGGAGATCCGCATCCCGCTGTTCATCCCCGGCAGCCGCGAGCGCATCCTGTCGCACTCGCCCTCGGGCAAGGTGCCCTGCCTCATCGACCATGGCTTCACCGTGTGGGATTCGCTGGCGATCGGCGAATACCTCGCCGAGAAGGCCCCGGCGCTGCTGCCCGCCGACCCCGCCGCGCGGGCGATCGCGCGCGCGGCCACCGCCGAGATGCACGCCGGCTTCCAGAACCTGCGCAGCCGCATGCCGATGAACATCCGCAAGGACTACGCCGGCTTCGGCCACAGCCCCGAGGTGGACGCCGACATCGCGCGCATCGTGGCGCTGTGGACCGACTGCCGCGGCCGCTTCGGTGGCGGCGGTCCCTACCTGTTCGGCCACTTCACGCTCGCCGATGCCGCATTCGCGCCGGTCGCCTTCCGCTTCCAGACCTATGGTGTGAGGCCCGCGGGCGTGGCCGGCGAGTACGCTGCCACCCTGCTCGCCAACGCGCACATGCAGGAATGGGCGGCGGCCGCGCGCGCCGAGACCGAAGCCATCCCCGAAGAGGACCTCTACGGCTGATGCAGGCCTATGTGGTGGGCGGGGCGGTGCGTGACGCCCTGCTCGGATTGCCGGTCAAGGACCGCGACTGGGTCGTCGTCGGCAGCACCGCGGAAGCCATGCTCGCGCAGGGCTTCCGGCCGGTGGGGCGCGACTTCCCGGTGTTCCTGCACCCGGACAGCAACGAGGAATATGCGCTCGCACGCACCGAGCGCAAGTCGGGGCATGGCTACACCGGCTTCGTCTGCCATGCCTCGCCCGAGGTCACGCTCGAGGAGGACCTGCGGCGGCGCGACCTCACCATCAATGCCATCGCCCGCGATGCCGACGGGCGGCTGATCGACCCCTATGGCGGCATCGCCGACCTCGAGGCGCGCCTCTTTCGCCACGTCTCGCCGGCCTTTGCCGAAGACCCCTTGCGCATCCTGCGCGTGGCCCGCTTCGCGGCGCGCTTCACCGACTTCAGCATCGCGCCCGAGACGCTCGCGCTGATGCGCCAGATGGTGGCCGCCGGCGAGGTGGACCACCTGGTCGCCGAGCGCGTATGGCAGGAGCTTGCGCGCGGGCTGATGGAGGCCCGCCCATCGCGCATGATCCGCAGCCTGCGCGACTGCGGTGCGCTGGCGCGCATCCTGCCCGAGCTCGACCGCCTGTTCGGCATCCCCCAGCCGCCTCGGCACCACCCGGAGATCGACACCGGCGAGCATGTGCTGATGGTCATCGACCAGGCCGCCGCCACGGCCCAGCCGCTGGCGGTGCGCTGGGCCTGCCTGCTGCACGACCTAGGCAAGGGCGACACCCCGGCCGCCGTGCTGCCGCACCACTACGGGCACGAGCTGGCCAGCGCGCGGCGCGCATGCGAAGTGTCGGAGCGGCTCAAGGCCCCCGCCGACTGCCGTGAGCTGGCCGAAATGCTGGCGCGCGAGCACGGCATCCTCGGCCAGGCTGCCAGCCTGCGCGCAGACACCATGGTCAAGCTGATCGAGCGCTGTGATGCGCTGCGCCGCCCCGAGCGCTTCATGCTGATGCTGCAGGGCGCGGCCTGCGACCACGCCGGACGCGGCGACCAGCGGGAATCCGTCACGGGCTGGCCACCGCTGGCGCGCTGGGCGGCAGTGCTTCACGCGGTACGTGGGATCGACGCGGGTACAATCGCCCGCAATTGCCGTGACAAGGCACTGATCCCGCAGGCCCTTCACGCTGCCCGCGTCGCGGCCGTGAAGGCGCTCGACCGCAAGGAAGAACAATGAATACCACCCGCTTTGGTGAGCTCGAGGTGCTGTGCCATGCACCCGCCCGCCCCACTCACGCCACGCCCCTGCTGTTCGTGCACGGCGCCTATGTCGCCGCCTGGTGCTGGGAAGAGCATTTCCTGCCCTGGTTCGCCGCACGCGGCTGGTCCGCCTATGCGCTGTCGCTGTCCGGCCACGGTGGCAGCCGCCAGCGCGAACACCTCGACTCCTACTCGATCGACGACTACGTGCGCGACGTCGCCGAGGTCGCCGCCAAGCTGCCGGCCGCGCCGGTGCTGATCGGCCACTCGATGGGCGGCATGGTGGTGCAGAAGTACCTCGAGCAGTACGACGCGCCGGCCACCGTGCTGATGTCCTCGGTGCCGCCGCAGGGGCTGATGGGCTCGGCCTTCGGTCTCATGCTGAAGCGCCCCGCCCTGCTCTCCGACCTCAACGCCATCATGGCGGGTAACGACGTCAACATCGAGAGCCTGCGCGAAGCCCTGTTCCACCAGCCGGTCGACGCCGCCGACCTGCGCCGCTACTACATGCTCAGCCAGCCCGAGTCGCACCGTGCGATCTGGGACATGTCGCTGTTCAACCTGCCGCACCCCGCACGCATGCACCAGGCGCCAATGCTGATCCTCGGCGCCAGCCACGACGCCCTGATCCCTGCCGACCAGGTGCATATGACGGCGGCCACCTATGGCCGTCGGGCCGAGATCTTCCCCGACATGGGCCACGGCATGATGCTCGAGCACGGCTGGCAGGACGTCGCCGCCCGCATCGAGGCCTGGCTGGTCGAGCGCCAACTCTGAGCCCCAAGCGGCGCGGCCTGGGCGCTACAGCGTGTGCAGGCGGTCACCGCGTGCAAAACCGCGCAGGGGCGCATCGAGCCCCCGGGTGAAGGCCAGCACCTTGAACAGCTCGCCCATCTCCTGCGGCGCGGTCAGACGATGGACCGCCCGCGCCGCCCGGATGTAGTCCGCGCCTTCACGCGGCCCGCGCCGCTCCAGGCACTCGAGCACGCCGCAGTTGAACAGGAATTGCGCCTGCGTGGCATAGCCCTGCACCTGCAGCCCGGCATCGAAGCCGGCGGTGGCGACCGCGGTGAAATCGACGAAGGCGGTAATGTCGTTGAGTCCAGGCCACAGGAAGGGGTCGCCATGGGCGTGATGGCGGTAGTAGCACAGCAAGGTGCCATTGGCGCGCGAAGGCAGGTAGTACTCGGCACGCGGATAGCCGTAATCGATCAGCAGCATCAGGCCGCGCTGCAGACGCTCGGCCCAGGCCTGGACCCAGGCATTGCCCGCCAGATTCAACTCGCTGACGTATTCGCCCTGCGCCGGCACCGGCAGCTCGAGCGCGCGCGCGGCGGCCAGCACCGCGCCGGCGGCGGGCTGGTCGGCCCAGCACAGCCGGCGCACACCAGCGGCATCGCACTCGAATGCGACCCCGCGCTCGAACAGCCCCTCGGCACGCGACACGACCAGATGCACCGGCATCACGTCGAGCACCTCGTTCGCCACCACCACGCCGTCGAAGTGATCCGGCAGGGCGTCGAGCCAGCGCACGCGCGCGGCAAGCTGGGGCGCCCGCGCCGCCAGGGTGTCAAACTGACGCGCACGCAACTCGCCCGACAGCTCGAGGATGCCGTAGGCTTGCGGCACGCAGTCACGCCGCTCGAGTTCGAGCAGCATGTCGGCCGCGAGCAGGCCGGTGCCGGCGCCGACCTCGATCAGCTCGGGCGCGCTCGCGCGCAGCCCCTGCTCGACCTGCGCCGCCAGGGCCTGACCGAACAGCGGCGTCAGCTCGGGCGCCGTGATGAAATCGCCCCCCGGCCCGAACTTTCGGGCGCCGCCGCTGTAGTAGCCAAGGCCGGGCGCATACAGGGCCAGCTCCATGTAGCGCGAGAACGGGATCCAGCCCCCCGCCGCGGCGATCTCGGTGACGATCAGTTCGAGCAGGCGCGCGCTCTGGGCGCGCGCATCGGCAGTGGGTTCGGGCAGGGAAGACATGGCAGGATCGATGCGGCGCGACGGAAGTCCGCGATTGTAATGGCAGGCCGAACAACCGAGTTGGACAAGCGATGACGCACCCCCCCCTTTTCGCCTCGACACAGGCCGTTGACGACGCCAGCAACACCGCGCCGCTGATCCTCGTCACCGGCGCCGCACGCCGGGTCGGCGCCGAGATCGCGCGCCAGCTGCATGCAGCCGGCGCGCGCGTGGCCCTGCACTACCGCCGCAGCGCCGACGAGGCCGAGACCCTGGCGGCCGCCTTCAACCGCCAGCGCCCCGACTCCGCCTTCACGGTGGGCGGCGACCTCGCCCGCTTCGGCGCCGCGGAGGACATCGCCGCCCAGGTCCTGGCCCGCAGCGCGCAGGTCGATGGCCTGGTCAACAACGCCTCGAGCTTCTTTGCCACCCCGCTCGGCAAGATCGACCGCGCCGCCTGGGACGAGCTCATGGGCTCCAACCTGATGGGGCCGCTGTTCCTGTCGCAGGCGCTCGCGCCGGCGCTGCAGGCCAGCGCCGGCGCCATCGTCAACATCGTCGACATCCACGCCGAACGCCCGCTGCAGCGCTACCCGCTGTACAGCGCGGCCAAGGCCGGGCTGAGCGCGCTGACCCGCGCCCTGGCCATCGAGCTCGCGCCCCGGGTCAGGGTCAACGGCGTCTCGCCCGGGCCGATCGACTGGCCCGAGGACGAGCAGTTCTCCGCCGCCGAGCGCGCGCAGATCATCGAGCACACCTTGCTCAAGCGCGTCGGCAGCGCCGCCGACATCGCCCGCACGGTGCGTTTCCTGATGTTCGAGGCGCCCTACATCACCGGCCAGATCATCGCCGTCGATGGCGGACGCAGTGCGCATCTGTGAGGCAGCCGCAGCGGGCAGGCGTATAATTCGGCTCGTTTTTCCCGTCGATCGAGCTCGCCCGTGTCCCTTGCCACCGCCCCTGCCGCGCCCCCCGTCGCCCCGCCTGCCCCCGTCGGCAGCGAGGCCGACATGCGCCACTCCAACACCTTCCTGCGCCTGAAGAAGAAGCTCGAACGCAGCGTCGGCGAGGCGATCGGCGACTACAACATGATCGGCGATGGCGACACCGTGATGGTGTGCGTCTCCGGCGGCAAGGACTCCTACACCCTGCTGTCCTGCCTGCTGGCGCTGCGTGAGCGCGCACCGGTGGATTTCCGCATCGTGGCGATGAACCTCGACCAGAAGCAGCCCGGCTTCCCCGACCACGTGTTGCCCGACTATTTCGAGTCGATCGGCGTCGAGTACCGCATCGTCACCGAGGACACCTACTCGATCGTCAAGGACAAGATCCCTGAGGGCAAGACCACCTGCTCGCTGTGCTCGCGCCTGCGTCGCGGCATCATCTACCGCAGCGCCAGGGAGATCGGCGCCACCCGCATCGCGCTCGGCCACCACCGCGACGACATGCTCGAGACCCTGTTCCTGAACATGTTCTTCGGCGGCAAGATCAAGGCCATGCCACCGAAGCTGGTGAGCGACGACGGCCAGCATGTCGTCATCCGCCCGCTCGCCTACTGCACCGAGGCCGACATCGCCCGCTTTGCGCGCACGATGGACTTCCCGATCATCCCGTGCAATCTGTGCGGCTCGCAGGAGAACGCCCAGCGCAAGCAGATCAAGGCCATGCTGCAGGGCTGGGCGCGCGACTACCCGGGCCGCATCGAATCCCTCGCCACCGCGCTGAAGAACGTCGTGCCCTCGCATCTGGCCGACGCGCGCCTGTTCGACTTCGTCGGCCTCAGCCAGCAGACGGTGGTCGATGAAGGCGACACCGCCTTCGATCCGCCCGAGCTGCCCCGCGCCCAAGCCGCCACCGTGCGCCTGCTGATGCCCGGGGACCAAGCCTGATGTCGGAGCGGAAGAACCTCTGCGTCCTGGTCGCGCTGCACCGCGACAACGGGCCGCTCGCCGCGCAGCTCGGCGAGCAGGAGGCTCTTCACGCCGCCGAGCGCTGCGCCAACCGGATCGAGCGCGCCATCGCCGCACAAGGCGGACGCATCGTGCTCACCGCAACCGGCACCACCGTTGCCTGCTTCGAGCGCTGCGACGCCGGCGCGCTCGCCGCCCACGACGCGCTGCAGCGCATCCGCAGCCTGCCGCCGCTGCGCGGCGCCCGCCAGCCGGTGCGCCTGGGGCTGCACTACGGCATCGTCGAGCTCACCGATGCAGGCCCGGCCGGCGAAGGTGTCAGCTTCGCCCTTGAGCTCGCTGCCCTGTGCGCCACCGAGCAGGCACTCGCCTCGGCCACCGCGACGATGCTGCTCACCAGCAGTGCGCGGCCCCTGCTGAGCAGCAAGCCGCTTGCCGAACCGGCCTTCAGCCAGCTGCCCGTCGAGGTCTTCGCCATCGGCCAGCGCGGCGGTCTGGTCACCTCCATCCCGCCGACGGCGCGGCTGTCGCAGCGCCTGCGCCTGCGCCATCAGGAAGAGGTGTTGTTCGTCGAGGAGCAGCGCCCGGTGCTGTTGCTGGGCAGGGAACTGGGCAATGACCTCGCGATCATGGACCCGCGCGCGTCACGCCAGCATGCGCGCATCGAGCGCAGGCGCGAGGGCTTCGTGCTTTTCGACCAGAGCACCAACGGCACCTTTGTCGCCCTCGACGGCCAGCCGGAGCGCTGCATCAAGCAGGACAAGCTGGTGCTCAACGGGCCGGGGCGCATCGGCTGCGGCTTCTCGGCCAACGAGATCGAGCGCGACCTGGTCTTCTTCGACATCGTGTGAGGCCGGCGCGGGGTCTTGCCCCACGCCGTGCCGCCCGCGATCAGCCCTTCATGCACTCGCTGAGAAAGGCCTTGCGCTTGGCGCCCTTGAGCGACTGCTCGGTGGCCGCCTGGTTGCAGGCCCGGGTACGCGCCTTGTCATCCACCTCCTCGTCCGCAGCAGCCACGACTGCCGGCACGGCTGCGCCCGACACCGGGCTGGACTGGACGGCGGGCGCCCCTGCGCCCGCCTCCGTCGCCGGCTTCGCCGCCCCCGCGTCGTGACGCCCCTTCAGGCACCCGCTCATGAAGGCCTTGCGCTCATCGCCCTTGAGCTGCTGCTCCCTGGCCTCCGCATTGCAGCGCTTCATGCGTTCGTGCTGAGGATTGGCCATGGCCTCGGCGGGCACCAGCATCATCATCGCCAGCGTCGCAGCGGTGGCGCACAGAATGGTCTTCATCGGGACTCCTCCTTGTTCGATATACGCGAAATGCGTAGCCTGATTCTGCGTTTGTCATATTTTCGTGTCAATGCCAAAGTCATTGATGCGGGTCGCTCGACGGCGCCTGGCGGGCGCCCTGCGGGCGGAGGTGCGGGCCAGTGATCACGATCGAGCTGGCCGCGCTCGGCGGCCTCGCGGTGGCGGCCTTCCTCGCCGCAACCCTGCTGCCCGGCGGCTCGGAAGCCGTGTTCGTCGGCGTGCTCGCGCTGCATCCCGAGCTCGGCCTGGCTGCGCTGATCGTTGCCACCGTGGCCAACACCGCCGGCGGCATGAGCACCTACCTGCTCGGCCGCCTGCTGCCGCGCAAGGAAGTGCCCGCACGGCTCGCCACCGTGCAGCGCTGGGGCAGCCTCAGCCTGCTGCTGTCCTGGGCGCCGCTGATCGGCGATGCGCTGTGCGCCGCCGCCGGCGTGCTGCGCCTCAACTGGCTGGCCTGCCTGCTGTGGATGGCGATCGGCAAGGGCCTGCGCTACGCGGCGATCCTGTGGCTGATGGGCTGAGCACCTCGGCGCCGGCCGGCGGTCCAAGCTGTGCTGGCCTATACTCGGGGCCACCTCGCGTTTTCCCGTCACCCTCGCAACAGGAGTCCGCATGTCCGACATCGAACGCCATGGCACCACCGCGCGCTATGCCGATGCCGTCATCCACAACGGCGTGATCCACCTCGTCGAAGTGCCCGCAAGCAGCGACGGCGACATCCGCCAGCAGACCCAGGAAGTGCTCGACAGCCTCGCCCGCCAGCTCGATGCACTCGGCAGCGACCGCTCGCGCATCCTGATGGCCACCCTCTACCTCACCGACCTCGCCGACTGTGACGGCATGAACGCCGTGTGGGAGGCCTGGCTGCCGCCGGGCTGCGCGCCCTCGCGCGCCTGCGTGCAGGTGGCCGGCCTGGTCGATCCGGGCTGGCGCATCGAGATCGCCCTGACGGCAGCCCGCAGCTAAGCCACCCGATCGATAAGGTCTTGATTTTTGCTGCATGGTGCACTGCGGTTCGCTAGAATCGGCGGTTCCCTGCAGCAGTTTCCCCGGTATCCCCATGAGCCAACGTCTGCGCGAAATCCCCTACAACTACACCTCGTTCTCCGACCGCGAGATCATCATCCGTCTGCTCGGCGCCGAGGCCTGGGCGGTGCTCGACGAGTTGCGCACCGAACGCGTCACCGGCCGCTCCGCGCGCATGCTGTACGAGGTGCTGGGCGATATCTGGGTGGTGCGGCGCAACCCTTATCTCGAGGATGACCTGCTCACCAGCCGCGAGCGCCGCGAGGCGCTGATCGGCGCCCTCCACCACCGCCTGAACGAGGTCGACAAGCGCCGCCAGGGCAACGACCGCGTCGCCATGCTGATCGTGCGCGGCCGAGAGGCGGTGTCGGACTTCGAACGCTGGTTCGACGATACCGCGCGCCGGCGCAAGGCAGTGCTCAAGGCGCTGGCAAAACACACCCGGCGCGACAACATCTGCTTCGACGGTCACGCCCGCGTCTCGCACGTCACCGACGCCACCGACTGGCGCGTCGAATACCCCTTCGTCGTGCTCTACCCCGACACCGAGGAAGAGATGGCGCCGCTGGTGCGCGAGTGCATCGCCCAGGGCCTGACCATCATTCCGCGCGGCGGCGGCACCGGCTACACCGGCGGTGCCGTGCCGCTCGACGCCAGTTCGGTGGTGATCAACACCGAGAAGCTGCTGGCGCTGAGCGCGGTCGAGGACATCGTGCTGGCGGGCGTCGATGGGCCGATGAGCGCGTCCTACCCGACCATCCGCACCGGCGCCGGTGTGGTCACCGAGCGCGTATCCGAGGCCGCCGCCGCGGCCGGCCGCGTGTTCGCGGTCGACCCGACCTCGGCCAGCGCCTCCTGCATCGGTGGCAACATCGCCATGAACGCCGGCGGCAAGAAGGCCGTGCTGTGGGGCACCGCGCTGGACAACCTGGCGTGGTGGAAGATGGTCACACCCGACGGCAACTGGCTCGAGGTCGAACGCCTGGACCACAACTTCGGCAAGATCCACGAGCAGCAGACCGTCCGCTTCCGCCTGCGCCGCTTCGACGGCCTCAGCTACCGGCCGCTCGGCGAGGAGCTCCTGTCGATGCCGGGCGCAGCCTGCCGCAAGGTCGGCCTGGGCAAGGACGTCACCGACAAGTTCCTCGGCGGCGTGCCGGGGGTGCAGAAGGAAGGCACCGACGGCCTGATCGTCGCCGCGCGCTGGGTGCTGCACAAGATGCCGCCCCACACGCGCACGGTGTGCCTGGAGTTCTTCGGCCAGGTGCGCGAAGCCGTGCCGGCGATCGTCGAGATCACCGACTACTTCAAGCCGGGCGGTGCCGGCCACGCCACGGGCGTGCAGCTCGCCGGCCTCGAGCACCTCGATGAGCGCTACGTCAAGGCGGTGGGCTACGCCACCAAGGCCAAGCGCCACGGCCGGCCCAAGATGGTGCTGATCGGCGACATCGTCGGCCACGACGAGGACGCGGTGATGAAGGCCGCCTCCGAGGTGGTGCGCATGACCAATGCGCGCGGCTCGGAAGGCTTCATCGCGGTCAGCGCCGAGCAGAGGAAGCGCTTCTGGCTGGAGCGCTCCCGCACCGCGGCGATCTCGCGCCACACCAACGCCTTCAAGATCAACGAGGACGTGGTCATCCCGCTGCCGCGCATGGGCGAATATTGCGACGGCATCGAGCGCATCAACATCGAGCTGTCCACGCACAACAAGATCGCGCTGTGCGACGCGCTCAGCGCATTCCTGCGGGGCGAGCTGCCGCTCAATACCGGTGACGCCGACGTCGGCCGCGAGGAGCTGATCGGCGACCGTCGCCATGCCGCGCTCGAGCAGATTGCCGCCGTGCGCCGACGCTGGCAGTGGCTGCTCGACAACCTCGACCTGCCGCTGGCCGAGGCCGAGGCGCAGTTCGCCGAGTACGGCATCGAGGCCGGCGAGCTGTCCAACCGCGCGGACAATCCGCGCCTGTTCCACCGCCTGCAGGACTACTCGATCCGCGTGTCGTGGAAGCAGGAGCTGCGCCCGCAGCTGCGCAGCATCTTCGACGGCAACGTGTTCGCGCCGGTGCTCGCGCGCATCCAGGACATCCACAAGGAGATCCTGCGCGGCCGCGTCTTCGTCGCCCTGCACATGCATGCCGGCGACGGCAACGTGCATACCAACCTGCCGGTCAACTCAGACCACTACGAGATGCTGCAGACCGCCAACCGCGCGGTCGACCGCATCATGGCGCTGGCACGCAGCCTGGATGGCGTGATCTCGGGCGAGCACGGCATCGGCATCACCAAGCTCGACTACCTCACCGACGACGAGATGGCCAACTTCTGGACCTACAAGGAAAAGGTCGATCCGGAAGGCCGCTTCAACCGCGGCAAGCTGATGCGCAAGGGTCCGATCCGCGGCAACCTCGACAACGCCTACACCCCCAGCTTCAACCTGATGGGCCACGAGTCCATCATCATGGAGCAGACCGACGTCGGCGACATCGCCCACGACATCAAGGACTGCCTGCGCTGCGGCAAGTGCAAGCCGGTGTGCTCGACCCATGTGCCGCGCGCCAACCTGCTGTATTCGCCGCGCAACAAGATCCTGTCCACCTCGCTGTTGATCGAGGCCTTCCTGTACGAGGAACAGACCCGGCGCGGCGTGTCGCTGGCGCACTGGGCCGAGTTCGAGGACGTGGCCGACCACTGCACGATCTGCCACAAATGCGAGAAGCCCTGCCCGGTGGACATCGACTTCGGCGACGTGTCGATCAAGATGCGCAACCTGCTGAGGAAGCAGGGCAAGAAGTCCTTCAACCCCGGCAAGGCCGCGGCGATGGCCTTCCTGACCATCAAGGACCCGGCCACCATCAAGGCCATGCGCATCGGCATGATGGACTGGGGCTACAAGGCGCAGCGCTGGGCGCACGAGCTGGGCAAGAAGTTCGGCCTGGTGCAGCCGCAGGTGAAGGCACCGCCGGCCACGCTCGGCAAGCCGCCGATCAAGGCGCAGGTGATTCACTTCATCAACAAGCCGATGCCCGGCAATCTGCCCAAGAAGACCAGCCGCGCGCTGCTCGACATCGAGGACGACAAGGTCATCCCGGTGATCCGCGACCCGAAGAAGGCCAACGGCGACGCGGAGGCGGTGTTCTACTTCCCGGGCTGCGGCTCGGAGCGCCTGTTCAGCCAGGTGGGCCTCGCGACCCAGGCCATGCTCTATCACGTCGGCGCGCAGACCGTGCTGCCGCCGGGGTATCTGTGCTGCGGCTATCCGCAGACCGCCGCGGGCGAAGAGGACAAGGGCCAGAAGATCACCACCGACAACCGCGTGCTCTTCCACCGCGTCGCCAACACGCTGAACTACCTCGACATCAAGACCGTGATCGTGTCCTGCGGCACCTGCATGGACCAGCTGCAGAAGTACGAATTCGAGAAGATCTTCCCCGGCTGCCGCCTGCTCGACATCCATGAGTACCTGATGGAAAAGGGTGTCAAGCTCGAGGGCGTGAATGGCGTGAAGTACATGTACCACGAGCCCTGCCACACGCCGATGAAGGTGCACTCGGGCATCAAGGTGGCCAACGCCCTGATGGGCACGCGCGTCGACCTGTCCGACCGCTGCTGCGGCGAATCGGGCACGCTCGCGGTCGCCCGCCCCGACATCTCGACCCAGGTCCGCTTCCGCAAGCAGCAGGAGATCGAGAAGGGCGCAGCCGCGCTGCGCGAGGGCGATGCCAGCGCGAAGGTGAAGATGCTGACCTCCTGCCCGAGCTGCCTGCAGGGCATGCACCGCTACGCCAACGACGCCGGCGGCATCGAGCCCGACTACATCGTCGTCGAGCTGGCCAAGCACCTGCTGGGCGACAACTGGCTGCCGGATTACGTCGCCAAGGCCAACAGCGGCGGCATCGAGCGCGTGCTGCTGTAAGCGCTCGAGCACGGACGGCGGCGGGCCGGACGGGCACAAGCCCGCCGGTCCGCTTCAAGTCCGGCGCCCGGCGCGGCAGGTTCAGCCTTCGGCCGGCTCGCAGGGATGCATGCGCCGCCACAGCTCCGGCAGCGCTTCGGCGGCCCGCATGCGCAGGCGGTGGGTGACGATGGCGCTGACCTCGGTATCGCCTGGGTTGATCTCGACGCTGGGCACGCCGCTGCGCCAGGCCCACAGCACCGGGCCGGCGACGTAGGGGAAGGCGCTGGTGGTGCCGATCGACACCACCAGATCGAGCCCGCCCGCCAGAATCGCCTCCAGGCGCTCGATGTCGCGCTCGGACAAGGCCTCGCCGAACAGCACGACCTTTGGCCGCATCAGGCCACCGCACAGCGGGCAGGCAGGCGGGATCTGCATGCCGCTGAAATCGGGCAGGCTGCGCGAATGCGGGCACTCGGTGCAGCACAGCCGATGCAGGTTGCCGTGGATCTCGATCAGCTTGTTCGAACCCGCGACTCGGTGAAAGCCGTCCACGTTCTGCGTCAGCACCCACACGCCCGGGCGTTCGCGCTCGAAGGCCGCGATGATGTCGTGGGCGATGTTCGGGCGCGCACCGCGGCAGGTGGCCTCGATCTCGGCCAGGTACTTCCAGGTGATCTCGGGATGCGCGGCCATCATCTGGCCGGACAAGGCCTGCTCGATCGTCAGGCCCTCGCCGGTGAGGCGCTCGTGGTAAAGCCCGCCGATGCCGCGATAGGTGGGCAAGCCGGAATCGGCCGATATCCCCGCACCGGTGATGAACAGGATGCGCCGGGCCTCGGCAAGCAAGGTGGCGACCGCATCGAGGACGTGCGCTTGCGCGATCATGCCTTTGCCACTTCCACCAGACAGTCGTAGAAGATCGGGCCTCCCCCCATGTCGGTGGCGGTCGACGCGGTCACCGCGTTGGCGTTGTTGCCGTCGCCGGAGAACTTCTGCCACCAGATCGACGGGCTGACGACCACACCGGGGCGGGCGTCGGTGGTGACGACGGCGCGGGCGTGAAACTCGCCGCGGTCATTGTGGATGCGCACCCGGTCGCCACTCGCCAGGCCGCGCCCGGCGGCATCGTCGGGGTGGATCTGCAGCACTGGCCCACCCAACTCGTCGCGAAAGCGCGCCAGGTTGGCAAAGCTGCTGTTGAGGAAGTTGCGCGCCGGCGGCGTGATCAGCGCGAGCGGGAAGCGCGCCGCGAGCGCCGGATTGCTCACCGGCGACTCGGCCGGCGGATGCCAGGCCGGCAGCGGGTCGAGACCGCGCCGGGCAAGCAGCGCCGAGCGGAACTCGCACCGCCCCGAGGGCGTGCGAAAGCCGCCGTTGGCAAAGGGGACGAAGGGCTGGGCGAGGTTGAGCCGCGCCCAGCCGTGGGTCTCGAGCCGTTCCGCCGTCAGCCCCATCGCGCGCGAGTCACTCGAACGGAAGGCGGCGGCGGCGATGTCCTCGTCGGACTCGAACAGCGCCGGCTCGGTGAAGCCCATGCGTGCGGCGAGCAGGCGGAAGACCTCGGTATTCGGCCTGGCCTCGCCCAGCGGCGCGATGGCCGGCGCGTTCGCGACCACATTCAGGTGGCCGTAGCTGGCGTGGATGTCGCGATGCTCGAGCTGGCTGGTCGCAGGCAGCACGATGTCGGCGTAGTCGGCGGTGTCGGTCTGGAACAACTCGTGCACCACGCAGAACAGGTCCTCGCGCGCGAAGCCTGCCTTCACCCGGTTGCTGTCGGGCGCCACCGCCACCGGATTGGCGTTGTACACATAGAGCGCGCGGATCGGCGGATCGCGCGCCTCGAGCAGGGCCTCGCCGATGAAGGACATGTTCACCGTCCGCGGCGACCGGCCTTCGTGCCGCGGATACAGGTCAGGACGGCCGAGCGCCTCGCCGTCGATCGGGTAGTTGCCCGAGGTCGACAGCAGCGCGCCGCCTGCGGCGTGACGCCAGGCCCCGGTGAGCGCCGGCAGGCAGGCGATGTTGCGCACCGCCATGCCGCCGCCCGCGCAGCGGTTGAGGCCGTAATTGAGCCGGATCAGGGTGGGCGACTGGGTGCCGTACTCGCGCGCCAGCGCGCGGATCACGTCGGCCGCCAGTCCGGTCAGCGGCGCCGCCCATTCGGGCGTGAAATCGCGCACCCGCTCGGCGAGCGCGTCGAAGCCCTCGGTGTGGTGGGCGATGTAATCGTGGTCGAGCAGGTCCTCGGCAATCAGCACCTGCATCATCGCCAGCGCCAGCGCGCCGTCGGTGCCGGGCCAGGGCGCAAGATGAACGTCGCAGCGGGCGGCGGTCTCGGAGCGCCGCGGATCGATGCACACCAGCTTGGCGCCGCGCCGCTTCGCCTCCTGCAGGTAGCGCCAGCCGTGCAGGTTGGACACCACCGGGTTGCCGCCCCAGATCAGGATCAGGCGGGCATCGACGACCGCCTCGGGGTCGGTGCCGATCGACGCCCCCACCGTGGCCCGCCAGCCCAGCGCGCCGGCCGAAGCACAGATCGTGCGATCGAGGTGGGATGCGCCGAGGCGGTGGAAGAAGCGCCGGTCCAGGCTCTCGCCCTGCACCAGCCCCATCGTGCCGGCATAGCTGTAGGGCAGGATGGCCCGTGGATCGTCTGCGGCGATGGTGCGAAAGCGGTCGGCGATGGTATCGAGCGCCTCGTCCCAGGAAATGCGCTCGAAGCGCCCCTCGCCCTTGCGCCCGACGCGCTTCATCGGGTGCAGGATGCGCTGCTCGGAATAGACGCGCTCGAGGTAGTGCGCGACCTTGGTGCACAGGGCGCCGTTGGTGAAGGGCATGTCCGCGGCGCCGCGGATCTTCACCGCGCGCCCGTCGGCGACAGTGATCTCCATCGCACAGGTATCGGGGCAGTCATGCGGGCAGGCTGCGCGCACCCGTTTTTCGGCAGGAACAGGGTTGGTCATTCGATGCTCGCAGCTGGACGCGGCTCGCAGCCGCAAGGCCCGGTCGCGCCCTTCAGTCGGGCGTCACCGAGATCAGTTCGACGTAGCGCTGGCGATGCTCCTCGAAGCGGTCGAGCACGGCGCTGCGTTCGCGCAGCTTGGCGGCGATGATGCGGCTCTGGGTCACGATCTCGCTGTCGAGCGTGCGGATGTCCTCTTCCAGGCTGGCGGCGACAGCGCTGTCCTCGGTTCGCGTGGCCTCGTTGATGAGCGCCTGCTGGCGCTCGACCAGCTCCGACTCGCGCTCGCGCAGCTCGCGGATGCTGCGGTCGAGGTCGCGCAGCTCGCGGTCGCGGCGGCTGTCGAGGTCCTTCAGGCTGCGGTAGGTCTCGAGCAGGGCCTGGTCGAGGCGCAGCTGGCGCAGGCGGTCGGCTTCCTCGGCGCGGCGCTGGCGCTCGGTCTCGGCACGGCGGGCGATTTCCTCGGCCGTCAGCGGCGCCGACACGGTGCGTCGCACCACGCCGGAGGGGCTCATCTCGCGGTAGGCACGGCCATAGCAGGCGGCCGGCAGGATGTCGCCACACACCGGCTGACCGCCGACGTCGCAGCAATAGATCGTGCGCCCGCCCGTCTGCGCCGCGGCCGCAACGGGCCACGCGACGAGGGCGAGCAGGCAGGCGATGGCTGCCAGGCCGAATTCAGCGCGACGCAATCCCATACTGCTCCCGATAAGCCTTCACCGCACCCAGGTTGGCGGCCAGCTCGGGGCTGTCGGCGAGGTAGCCGATCAGATCCTCGAGGGTGGCGACTGCGATCACCGGCATGCCGAAGCTCTCCTTCACTTCCTGCACCGCGGACAAGGCGCCCTTGCCGCGCTCCATGCGATCGAGCGCGATCACCACGCCGGCCGGTGTGGCGCCGGCAGCGCGGATCAGCTCGACCGACTCGCGCACCGAGGTGCCGGCCGAGATCACGTCGTCGAGGATCAGCACCCGCCCCTTCAGCGGCGCCCCGATCAGCGTGCCGCCTTCGCCATGGTCCTTGGCTTCCTTGCGGTTGAATGCGAAGGGCAGGTCGACGCCGTCCTCGGCGAGCCGGATCGCGGTCCCCGCCACCAGCGGGATGCCCTTGTAGGCCGGGCCGAACAACATGTCGCAGGCCACGCCCGAGGCGCGGATCGTGCGCGCGTAGTAGCCGCACAGCTCGCGGAACGAGCCACCATCGTCGAACAGGCCGGCATTGAAGAAGTACGGCGAATTGCGCCCCGCCTTGGTGACGAAGGCGCCGAAGCGCAGCACGCCCTTGCGGCAGGCGAGGGCGATGAAATCCCGGCTAAAATCCACGATCTTTTGGCTGCAATGCAGCGTCATCCACAGAGCCGCTCATGTTACGCATCATCTCCCTCAACCTCAACGGCATCCGCTCGGCGGCCAGCAAGGGGCTTTACGACTGGCTTGCGCCGCAGCAGGCGGACTTCGTCTGCGTGCAGGAGCTCAAGGCCCAGGCCGCCGACCTGAGCGCCGAGATGCGCGCGCCCGGCGGCCTCAAGGGCTGGTTCCATCACGCCGACAAGAAGGGCTACAGCGGGGTCGGCATCTACAGCCGTCACGAACCCGATCGCGTGATCGAAGGCCTGGGCATCGCCGACATCGATGCCGAGGGCCGCTTCCTGCAACTGGACTTCGGCAAGCTGTCGGTGGTGTCGCTGTACCTGCCCTCGGGCTCGAGTTCCGACCAACGCCTGCAGATCAAGTTCGGCTTCATGGCGCGCTTCCTGCCCCACATGGCGGCGCTGTTCGCCAGCGGCCAGGAGGTCGTGGTGTGCGGCGACTGGAACATCGCCCACCGCGAGATCGACCTGCGCAACTGGAAATCGAACCAGAAGAATTCCGGCTTCCTGCCCGAGGAGCGGGAATGGCTCAGCCGCCTGTTCGACGAGCAAGGCTGGGTGGACGTCTATCGCCGCCTGCACCCCGAGGCCACCGACGACTGCTACACATGGTGGTCGAACCGCGGCCAGGCCTGGGCCAGGAACGTGGGCTGGCGCCTGGACTACCAGATCGCCACCCCCGAGCTGGCGAGCACGGCCTTGCGCAGCGCGGTCTACAAGGCGCAGCGCTTTTCCGACCATGCCCCGCTGACGGTCGACTACGACTGGTCGCTGTAGCGCGCAGTGCCGCGCGCCGCGCTCAACGCCGTGTGGCAACGACCAGCTGGTACAGCCCGCCGAAGCGCGTCTCCTTGCGCCATTCGAAGTCGTCCGCCGCCTCGGCGAGCGATTCGATCGGGGTGTCCAGCAAGGAAGCGGCGAAGGGTTCGAGCCAGCGGAACACCAGCCCCATCACCGGGCGCAAGGGGTGCCAGGCGCGGGCGCGGTGGTAGTCGACGAACACCGCGCGCCCGCCCGACCGCACCGCCCGCAGCAGGTTGGCGACGATGCGCCGACGCTCCTCGGGTGGCACCTCGTGCAGGAGGAAGAAGCAGCACACGGCATCGAAGTGCTCGTCGAGCGGCAGCGCAAGGTTGGCCACACGCGCCTCCACTTGCGCCAGACCGGCCAGCTTGCGCCGCACGTTGTCGATCTGGATCGGCGCCACATCGCGGATTGCGAGATGACCTGTGTCCCCCACCTGGCGCGCCAGCAGCCGCGAGAAGTCGCCGTACACGCAGGCCGCCTGCAGCACCCGCTCGCCGGGCGCGAACTGCGCCACCGCCCAGCGCATCAGGCGAGCGGCATTGCCCCACAGGATCGCCGACACGACCGGCGCGCGGTCGAGCCAGGGCAGGGTGCGCGGATCGAGGTAGGCCCAGGCATAGGTGCGGCTGAGGTAATCGGGAAGTGCGGCTCCGGGCTGAACCGAAATATCGGACGAAGGAGGCATGTGTGTCGAAATCTTAGAGCGGTTGATCCGTCTGACGGCACGGCGCCGCCGCGGCGAAAACCCAGGCCGCGGGCAAACCAGCCTGCATCAGCACTCCACTATACGCACTTTATTGCACTGCAGCATGACAAGCTCGCAGACACACGACGGCTGCGCAAAATTGCCATTGCCTCCCAATCGGACTAGCCTAGGCATCGACGCCGTTCACGGCCCGACATTGTCATAGCCACTCACTCACAGGAGGCCATCATGAGCACGACGACCGAGAGGACCAAGGACAAGCTGATCGACGACCTGAAGAGCCTCATCAGCGACGCCGAAGAGCTGCTCGAACTCACCGCGACCGACGCCAAGGGCAAGGCTGCCGACGTCCATGGGCGCCTTGGCGCACGTCTGAATCTGGCCAAGGAGCGGCTCAAGGACGCCGAGGACGCGATCGTCGATAGCGGCCGCAAGGCGGTCCGCGTCACGGACGACTACGTCCACGACAAGCCCTGGCAGGCCGTGGGCATCGCCGCCGGCGTGGCCTTCCTGCTCGGCCTGTTGTCCGGTCGGCGCTGAGACCCGCCGCGACGATGAGCGACGCGCGCAAGCCGCGCCTGGCCGAGACCCTGCGCGGCATGATCGATGCCGGGCTGCAGACCGTGCAGACCCGGCTCGAGTTGCTTGCCGTCGAGATCCAGGAAGAGAAGCTGCGCCTCACCGCGCTCGCGCTCAACGTGGTGTTGTGCGGCCTGCTGCTCGGCTTCGGCCTGGTGTTCCTGCTCGTCTTCCTGACCGTGCTGTTCTGGGAGGAACACCGCCTGCTGGCGCTCGGCCTGGCCACCCTGGCCTGCCTGGGCGGCGGCGTGTTCGCCGCCACCAATGCCGCGCGCGAGCTGCGCCGGGGCAGCCGCCTGTTCGCCGCCAGCCTGGCCGAACTGGCACGCGACCGCCACGCCGTACAGCGCCGCGAGCGCGAGGACTGAGGCCGCCCTCGGCATGGACGAGCGCTTGATCGACATCGCACTGAAGAAGCAGCGCCTGCAGCTGCGCGCAGCCGCCCAGCGCGACAATCTCGCCTGGCGCCTCGATGGCATCGAGGGCGTGCTCGATCGCGTCGATGGCGTCCGCGACCACTTCGCGTGGGCGAAGGAGCAGGCGCCCTTGCTGTCGGTCGGCGCCCTAGTGCTGCTCTTCGCCCGCCCCCGCTTCACCGCCCGCGTGGCCAAGGGCGCCTGGCTCGGCTGGCTGCTCTACAAGCGCCTGCGCGGCACGCCCGCGGCACTGCTGCCGGCGCTCGCCCCCGCGCTGCGGGTGGCGCTGCGCGCCCTCAGGCGCGCCCTTGGCGATTCGGCAGAACCAGATTCAGCGCCACGGCGACGACCCCGCAGAGGCTGACGCCCTGCAGCGTGAGGCCGTCGAAGTTCAGCGCCAGCCCGCCGATCCCCATTACCAGCACCGCCGACACGATCACGAGATTGCGCGGCTCGTCGAGATCGGTGCGCGCCTTGATCAAGGTATTGAGGCCCACGCTCGCCACCGAGCCGAACATCAGCATCATGATGCCGCCCATCACCGGCACCGGGATCGAGGCCAGCAGCGCATTGAACTTGCCGAAGAAGGCCAGGATGATCGCCAGCACCGCCGCCCAGGTCATGATCGCCGGGTTGAAGTTCTTCGTCAGCGTCACCGCGCCGGTGACTTCCGAGTAGGTGGTGATCGGCGGCCCGCCGATCAGGCCAGAGAACAGCACCCCCACGCCATCACCGGCCAAGGTGCGATGCAGGCCGGGCTTCTCGGTGTAGTCCTTGCCGGTCACACCGCCGATGGCCAGCACATCGCCCACATGCTCGATCGCCGGCGCCAGCGCCACCGGCAGCATGAACAGGATCGCCGCGAGCTCGAAGCTGGGGGCGACGAACTGCGGCATGGCGAACCAGGGCGCCGCCGCCACCGCGGCAAAATCGACCAGGCCAAACAGCACGGCCGCGACATAGCCCGCCCCCACCCCGGCCAGGATGGGCACCAGCTTCAGGAAGCCGCGGGCGAAGATCGCCACCACCACGGTGACGCCGAAGGAGATCGCCGCCACCGTCATCGCCGTCGCGTAGGGCACGAGTTCGACCTTGCCGTCGCCCGAGCGCCCCATCGCCATATTGACGCCCACCGCCGCCAGCGACAGGCCGATGATCATGATGATCGGCCCCACCACCACCGGTGGCATGTAGCGGTGCACGATCTCGGCACCGTGCTTCCACACCACGCCGGCGAACAGGAAATACATCAGCGACACGCAGGCGAGCGCCCCCATGGTCGCCGACAGGCCCCAGGTCTGCATGCTGAAGATGATCGGCGCGATGAAGGCGAAGCTCGAGCCGAGGAAGATCGGCACCTGGCGGCCGGTGATGAGCTGGAACAGCAGGGTGCCGACACCGGCGCCCAGCAGCGCGAGGGCGGGATTCAGCCCGGTGAGCAGCGGCACCAGCACCAGCGCGCCAAAGGCGACGAACAGGATCTGGGCGCCGGAGACGGCCTGCCGCCACAACGGGTCGGCCGACTGGATGGGGATTTCACGCATGGCGTTTCTCCGCCGGGCCGTCGCGGCGAGGCGGCCGCACAGCCGGCTTGGTTGTCGTTATCGATGAAGCACCGATGAAGGGTGTCACGGTCCGCGCCCAGGCGCCGCCATCGCCGTGGGCGAATCAGTTGTGCCGGGTGCCGAAGATCTTGTCGCCCGCATCCCCCAGGCCGGGGATGATGTAGCCGTGCTCGTTGAGGTGGCTGTCGATGCTGGCGGTGTAGATGTCGACATCCGGGTGCCTTGCGTTCATCAGGGCGATGCCCTCGGGCGCGGCCACCAGCACCAGGGCACGCACATGGGTGCAGCCCTTGCGCTTGAGCATGTCGACGGTGGCCACCATGGAGCCGCCGGTCGCCAGCATCGGGTCGATGATCAAGGCCATGCGCTCGTCGAGCTGGCCGACGAACTTCTCGAAGTAGGGCGCCGGCTGCAGCGTCTCCTCGTTGCGTGCGATGCCGACCACGCTCACCTTGGCGCTCGGCATCATGTCGAGCACGCCATCGAGCATCCCGAGGCCGGCACGCAGGATGGGCACCACGGTGACCTTTTTGCCCTTGATGCGCTCGACCTCGACCGGCCCCGCCCAGCCCTCGATCTCGACCGTCTCGAGCGGGAAGTCCTGACACGCCTCGTAGGCGAGCAGACGGGCGATCTCGGCGGTCAGTTCACGGAACTTCTTGGTGCTGATGTCGCCCTCGCGCATCAGGCCGATCTTGTGGCGCACGAGCGGGTGGCGGATTTCGTGGATGGGCATGGCGGCATTCCGGCAGCAGCGAAGACCCGCACCTTTTACCGCGGCGCAGCAGCGCGCACAAGCACCCATGCCGCTTCGGCGCTAAAATGCAGGGCCTATCCCCGACCAGGCCCCCGGCCTTCAGGACTGCGCCCATGCCCATCGACCTCGACGAACTCAAGCGCGCGCGCGAAGAAGCCGACTGCCTGGCCGACGACGCCACCGTCGAAAGGGCGCTCGAGCGCATGGCCGGCGAGATCACCGCCAGGCTGGCCGATCGCAACCCGCTGGTCTACGCAGTCATGAACGGCGGCCTCATCTTCGCCGGCCGCATCCTGCCGCGCCTGCCCTTCCCGCTCGAAGTGGCCTACCTGCACGCCACCCGCTACGGCCATGCCCTGCAGGGCACCCTGCTCGACTGGCGGGTGCGCCCGACGCAGGACCTGCGCGGCCGTACCGTGCTGGTGCTGGACGACATCCTCGACGAAGGCCACACCCTGCAGGCCATCATCGAGCACCTGCGCCAGGAGGGCGCGGCCGATGTCCTGTCGGCCGTCCTGGTGCACAAGGTGCACGAGCGCAAGGCCTATCCCGGCATGCGCGCCGACTTCTCCGGCCTAGACATCGCCGACCGCTTCCTGTTCGGCTGCGGCATGGACTACAAGGGCTACTGGCGCAACGCGCCCGGCATCTACGCAGTCAAAGGCCTCTAACCAGAAAAGGATGGATTCCATGCTGGTCACCTTCAAGTCCAACGCCAGTGCCGACGTCATCATGTTCGGCGACACCGCGAGCAAGCTCATCGCCATCCTCGGCAAGGATCCGGCCGACGGCAAGGGGATCGTCACCGTCGAGCAGCTTCCCGAGGCCATCGCCCGCCTCAAGGCCGCGATCGAGGAGGATCGCCAGCGCCAGGCAGAGCTCGAGCGCCGGCGCACCGAAGACGACGACGAGGCCGACAAGGAAGCCGGCCGCAGCGGCATGAATGCGCCCGTCGGGCTCGCACAGCGCGCCTGGCCCCTGCTCAACATGCTCGAGGCGTCGCTGCGCGAGGAAACGCCCGTCGTGTGGGGCGTGTAGCCGCCTCCTGGCACCCAACACATCGAAGGAGTCACACGATGGCCGGTCGCAACAAGCACCTTCCGCTCGTCTATTCCTGCTCCGGCTGCTCCAGCGCCGCGCAGATGGCCAATCACGTCGCGCTGCGCCTGGACCGCGAAGGCGACGCGGAAATGTCCTGCATTGCCGGCGTCGGCGGCAACGTGCCCCACCTGGTGCGGATCGCCCGGTCCGGTCGTCCCATCCTGGCGATCGACGGCTGCGCGCTGCAATGCACCCGCAGCAGCCTGGCGCAGCGCGGCGTGCAGCCGGATCGTCACCTCCTGCTCAACGAGGAAGGGGTCAAGAAGCGCTACGCCAGCGATTTCGACGCCGCCGAGGCCGAGCGCGTGCTGCAGCAGGCGCGCGACCTGCTCCGCACCCTGCGGCGCGCGGAGCAGGCTTCAGGCACGTAGGCGGCGCGCGGTATCGACGAGCGCCGCGGCCAGCTTGTCGAGCATCGTCTGCTGCGCCGGATCGCTGAGCCGGCCGTCCTCGCCCACCGCCTCGCCGGCCTTGGCCACCGCAAGCTGCTGCGGGATCACCTGCATGCCGAGGTAGCCGAGGATGTCGCGCACGTGGAACAGCGCGCGCATTCCGCCCAGCGCGCCCGGCGAGCTGCCCACCACTGCCGCCGCCCGCCCCGCGTACACCGCGCCGCCCGAGCGCGCCGGATCGGCCGGATTGGGGCGCGAGCACCAGTCGAGGGTGTTCTTCATCAGCGGCGTGATCGAGCCGTTGTATTCCGGATTCACCAACAACAGGCCGTCGCTCGCATGGAGCCTGTGCTGCAGGCGCACGATGCAATCGGGCAGGCCGTGCGCCGCCTCCAGGTCACCGTCGTAGAGCGGCGCCGGGTAGTCGGCGAGTTCGATCAGTTCGACCTCGGCCCCGGCTGCCGCCAGGGCCTGCGCGCAGGCGCGGGCGACAGGACGGGACAGGGCCTTGGCACGGCGGCTGCCGGCCATCACGACGATGCGGGGGGTCTTCATGGGCACACGCTCCTCTGCGCTTGGGGAGCCCATTAGACCTCAGCCCGCAGCAAAGTTGAGCGACCGGGTGATGGCGCCGCCTGCTCGACGCCGGCCGCGGGGTGGGAAAAACCCCGCCTGCCACCGCCTCAGCGCCGGCCAGGGGCAGCCGGCGTGGCGGTCGCGCCGCCCTCCCCGCGCCCGTCCTCCACGTCCTCCCAGCCGGTGACCATCGCCTTGATGTGGGCGAGCGGCGTGTGGCCGGCGGTGGCCAGATACACATGGATGATCAGGAAGGCCAGCATCAGGAAGGCGCCCAGGGTGTGCAGCTGCGCCACCTGCTGCAGGCCGAGGCCGTCGGGCATCAGCGGCTGGACCCGCCCCCAGAACAGGTACACCAGGCCCGAGATCCACACCAGCGGGTTGATCAGCAGCTTCACACCGAGGTAGGCGATCCGCTGCAGCGGGTTGTGCTTGCGCTCGACCGTGACCTTGTAGGGGTGGGGCGCGCCGGTAAAGATGCCGTAGGCGTAGTAGCTCGCCATGCGGTCGAGGTTGTGCAGCGTGGGCAGGTAGTGCTTCCACTGCCCGGTGGTGAAGTGCCAGAAGATCGCCAGGATCCACAGCCCGATCAGCAGCCAGGCCGCTACTTCGTGCACCTCGACCGCGGTACGGAAATCGAGCAGGCCATGGCTGCCGTGGATGGCGAAGCCGGTGAACAGCAGGGTGATGATCAGCGCCGCCTGCACCCAGTGCCAGAAGCGCTCGAAGCGCGTGAACAGGTAGATCCGCTCGCTCATGTCAGTGCTCCTTGCGCCTGTTGCGGGTCAGGAAGCGCAGCCCGCCGTGGCCGACCACGCCGAGCAGCATCAGGCCGGCAAGGCCGAAGCCGAGGGTGTCGAGCAGCGCGTTGCGGTCGCGGCCGGGCATCCACACCCCCGGCACTCCCGCGAGCCGCCCGCCATCGGTATGGCAACTGCCGCAGTCGAGCGCCTGGTCCTTGGGCGCGACCATGTGGGTGATCGGCCACAGCATCGAGGTGTCGACGAAGTCGAACCTGCCGCTGTAGGGCTGACCGGTGGCCTCCGCCCCGGCCTGCAGGGCCTTGGGCCAGTCGAAGTTGTACCAGAAGGCGGTTTCGTCCGGCGTCGCGGTGTGGGGCACGAGCAGGGTCAGGTGCTCGGTGTCGTAGGGCTGCCTGCCGTGAAAGGTCTTCACCGGCCAGATGCGCGCATCGGGCGCGCCCGGGGTGCCGTGGAAGGTGTTGATCGCGACCCGGGTCGCGGGGTCGATGCGGGTGTCGAGCTGGGTGTAGCTCACCTGGCCGTTGAACCACAGGTAGTCGGGCTGCACGTTCTCGCCGAGCACGAAGTCGCCCTTCTTGCTGTCGTAGATCACGCGGCCCTTGTCGTCCTTGAGCTGGAAGGGTTTGCCCTCGGGCGTCAGCTTGCCGGCGGTCGACCAGTCCCAGCCCATCTTGGTTGGTACGCCGCCGCGCGCGAAGGCGGGAATGTGGCAGGTCTGGCAGGCCAGCGTGCGGGTGTGGTCGTTGAGGCGCTCGGAATGCTGGAAGTCGCCCTTGTGCGGCCGGTCGCCGTGGCAGGCCTGGCAGGTGGCCGGGTTGCGGTCGGTCTTCTGGCCCCGCATGATCGCCCCGTGCGGGTCGGCGCCGGTCATGCTGATGCGGCTGCCGGCTACGGCATGCTTGTCGGCCTTGTGACAGCTCGCACAGCTGAAGTTGAGCCCGTCCGCCGCCATGTGCACGTCGAGCGCCTTGTCGGGCTTGTTGAGCGAGGAGTCGAGGTCGCCGTGCTTGACGCCGTCCCCGCCGCCGCCGAAATAGTGGCAGGCGCCGCAGGTGCGGCGCGACGTGGCGCCGATGTTCTGCGCCACGCTGGCGAGGTCGGTGGCCTCGACGAAGATGCCGGACTTGGGCGGGAACTCGATGCGCTCGTAGGGCGGATGACCGGCGAAGCCGGCCAGTTTGCGATAGGCGCCGGTGTTGTGACAGGCCAGGCAGTCGACCTTGTTCTCGGCCGTGAAGTCGAAGGTCTGGTCCTTCCAGCCGTAGCCGATGTGGCAGGACTGGCAGAAGGCTTCGTTGGAGCGGTCGCCGATGCAGAAACCGTTGAGCATGGTCTTCTTGCCCAGCTTCTGGCCGGTGTCGGGATTGACGTATTCCCAGGTCCAGTGGCGCGTGGCCATGACCTGCTTGGCGGCCTCGGTGTGACAGGACAGGCAGGCGGCGGTGACCTCCTCGCCCGACTTGAATGGCCCCTGCAGTTCCTTGAACTTGCTGTGGTCCGCAGTGCCGGTTGTGGCCCAGGCCAGCGCACTCGCCAGCATCAGGCACACCCCCGCCAGCCATCTCGCAGCACGGGTATGTGGAACGTTCATGTCAGCCCTCCACGATCCGGTTCAACGAAATTCCAGTTTAGAACGCCTCGCTACTTCAGCTTTTGATAATTATCTAATGGCGAGCGAATTGGCAGCGCACCGGTGCCCCGATCACGCCGCCACAAAAGGCAGGGGCCGCGCTGCGCACACCCAGGCGCAGCGCGGTCGCGCTGACCCGCGCGGGCACGTTGTCTAAGATGAAGGCGGACGAGGCTACCAGCGTGCAGGGAGCTTGCGGTGCAGCACGATGTGGTGGTGATCCACCGACAAGTAGCCGCCGATCACCAGATCGCGCAGGATCCGGTTCACCATCTCGCGCGAGGAACCGACGAGGTTGGCAATGTCCTGTTGCGTGAGTTGCCGCTCGATGACCCATTGGCCATCGCGCTCCACGGCGAGGGATTCGAACAGGCGGGTGACCCGGCCGAACACGTCGACCAGGGCGAGCGCGCGCACGCTGTCGGTCAGGTCGCGCACCCGCCGAACGAGGTTGCGCAGCAGCGTCAGCATCAGGGCCGGGCTCTGCTCGACGACGGCGAGAAAGGCGGCGCGCGAGATCTGCAGCAGCTCGCAACGCTCCAGGGCCATCACCGAGGCCGAGCGCGGCGCCGCATCGAGCAGGGCGAGCTCGCCGAAGTATTCGCCCGGGCCGAGCAGGGACAGGGTGAGCTCGCGGCCGCTGTCGTCCACCACGAAGGCCTTCAGCGCGCCGCGCTGGACGATGAACAGGCCCAGGCCCTCGTCGCCCTCGCTGACGATGATGGCGCCGCGCGCGAACACCCGCGGGCGGGCGCTGCCGGCAATGGCCGCGAGCTGTTCCGGCTCGAGGCCGGCGAACAAGTCCACCTGGTCCAGACCGCCCATGTCGGCACCCTCGCGTGGGGCTTGAGCCATGACCGCCGCGGCGCCCTCAACCGCGCAGCATCGCCGGGGCTGGCTCGGACTGGCGGCGGCGGCCATGAGCCTCGTCACCGCACTGTGGCTGTCGCCGCTGGCCGACGTCGAGAACGGGCCGGGGCTCGACCTGCTCTACGCCTTGCGCGGGATCCGGCCGGCCTCGCCCGATGTCGTGATTGTAGCCCTCGACACCGCCTCGGCCCAGGCGCTCGGCCTTGCCGACCGCCCCGAGCGCTGGCCGCGCAGCCTGCACGCCCGCCTGGTCAACGGACTGGTGGCGCACGGCGCCGCGGTGATCGGCTTCGACATGCTGTTCGCCGAGGCGCACGACGCGGCCGATGACCGCGCCTTGCACGACGCCCTGCGTGAAGCCGGCAACGTGGTGCTGGCCGAAACCATCCATCGCGAGACCATCCGCGATGCCGACGGCCGGACCCTTGCCACCGCCGACCGGCGCATCCTTCCGCTGCCGCTGTTCGCCGACGCCGCGATGGCGACCGCCCCCTTCGTGCTGCCCAAGACGCCGCACGGCATCCTCGAGTTCTGGACCGTCGTGCCCACCGCGGCGGACCGGCCGACGCTGCCGACGGTGATGGCGGCACGCATGCTCGAACACCGCCAGGCCGAGACCGGCACCGCCCTCACACCGCCCTCCGGCGCCCTGCCCGCGCTCCTGCTGGCGCCGCCGCGTCGCCTCCTCAACCTGCACGGCCCGCTCGGCACCATCCCCACCATCCCCTATGCGCAGGCCCTCGAACTGCTCGCCGACCCCGCCGCCGGCGCCGCCGCCTTCGCCGGCAAGGCGGTGCTGGTGGGCTACTCCGAGCCGAACCAGTCGCGCCAGATCGACGCCCATCCGACGCCCTACAGCGGCGCCGACGGGGTCGACGTGAGCGGTGTCGAGCTGTGTGCGACGGCGGTCGCCAACCTGCTGCAGCAGGCCTCGCTGCAGCGTCCGCCGGCGGCGGCGACGCTGGCGCTGGTGAGCCTGCACGCCGGCCTGCTGGCCCTGCCGTGGGCCTTGCTGCGGGCGCGCACGGCGCTGGCGATCACGCTGGCCCTGGCCCTGGCCTGGGTGTGGATCGCCCACCGGGCCTTCGCCGCCTTCCTGTGGCTGCCGCTGGTAGTGCCGGCGCTGGTCGCGCCGCTGGTGGCCATCGTGCTGGGGATGGTGGCGCAGCGTCGCCGCGACCGGCGCCACCAGGCCCTGCTCGAGCAGGCGGCCGAACTGGGCCTGCCGCGCCGCGCGATGGAGCGGCTGGCGGCCGTGCTGGGCGACGTGCGCAGCGGCAGGACGGTGTTCGCGGTGTGCCTCTGTACCGACATCGTGGGCTACACCCCCTTGTCCGAGGCCCTCAGCCCGGAGGCCGCGCGCGACGCCCTGAACCGTTACTTCGCCCGCTTCGTGCCCATCGTCGAGCGCCACGGCGGCCATGTGGCCGACATGGTCGGCGACGCCGCGCTGGCGCTGTGGATCGCCGATGACGAGCCACAGTCCGCGGTGGACCAGGCCTGCCGCGCCGCCCTCGCGCTCGACCAGGCGATGAACGCCGCCGGCGCTGCAGCCGCCGAGGGCGCACTCCCCACCCGCCTCGGCCTGCACTGCGGCCCGGTGTTCTTCGGCGAGGTCGGTGCCGACGGCCGGCGCGAGATCCGCGCCGTCGGCGACATCGTCAACACCACCAGCCGCATCCAGGGCGCCAACAAATACCTGCACACCCGCGTGCTCGCCTCGGCCGCGGTCGGCGCCCGGCTCGATGCCGCCCTCACCCGCCGGCTCGGGCGTTTCCTGCTCGTCGGCAAGGCGCACACGATCGAGCTCATGCAGGTGTCGCACGAAGCCGTGCCGCAGGCCGCCGCCGAGCGTTTCGCGCTCGGGCTGGCCGCCTTCGAGCAGGCCGACTTCGCCGCCGCCGGCGCGCACTTCGCCGCCGCCCGCGAGGCCGGCGACACGGGCCCGGCCGCCTTCTATGCCGAGCACTGCCGCCAGCTTGCCGGCCAGGCGCCGGGCGCATGCTGGCGCGGCGCGGCCATCCTGCCGGGCAAGTAGACCGCGCTGCCAGCGCACACCGCCGACATGGCGATCCTCATTCCGCGTGACTAAGATGAGTTCAGCCCTTCAACCCGCGGACGGAGCGCCAGCCGACGATGAGCAGCACGTCTTCATGCCGTTGCGGTTTTTCCCGGAGCCGGCTCATCGGTGCGCTGAGCAGCGCGGCCGTGTGCGCGCTGCTGTCCCTGTGCCCGCCGGCGCTCGCCTGCGAGCCCCCCGCCGGCCGCCTGCTGTCGGCGCAGGGGGTGGTCGAGCGGCGCGCGGCCGGCAACGACGGCTGGACGCGCATCGCGCCGCCGCAGCCGCTGTGCGAGGGGGACCAGATCACCGTGCGCGCACCGGGGCGGGCCGCGATCGCGCTCGGCGATGACGTCCTCGTGCGCCTGGACGAGAACACCACCCTGCAGCTCGCGCGCGTCGCCCCCGAAGCCGACGTCGCGCTCGGACTCGGCCGCGGCATTGCGCATGTCCTCACCCGCCTGCGTCAGCGCTTCGAGGTGGTCACGCCCTTCGTCAACGCGCTCGTCGAGGGCACGGAATTCACCGTCGGCAGCACCGCTGCAGGCGCCCAGGTGGTGGTGGCCGAAGGCGCGCTGCGGGTGCACAACGCGCTCGGTGTACGGCACCTGTCCAGTGGCGAAGCTGCCCAGGCAGAGGCCGGGACGGCCCCGCGGGCGATCGACGTGCGCCCGCTCGATGCGGTGCGCTGGGCGATCCACTACCCGCAGGTCGTGTGGCTCGACGCCGCCGCGCGCGCCGCCCTCGAGCCGGCCGCGGGCGAGGCGGTCGCCGCCGCGCAGCAGGCGATGGCAGCCGGGCGCGCGAGCGAGGCGCTCGCCCTGCTCGAAGCCCTGCCCGCGGCCGCGCCGGTCGCCGCCGTCGAGGCGCTGCGCATCAGCCTGCTGCTGGCATTGGGGCGGGTCGACCGCGCCCAGGCGTTGCTCGATGCGCGCGCGCCCACCGGCGACGTGACCACGGGCGCACTCGCGGCAGTGATCCACGTCGCCCGCAACGACCCCGGCAGCGCCCTCGTCGCGGCCCGCCAGGCGGTGGCGCAGCCCGGCGCGAGCGCCGCCGCCCACCTTGCGCTGAGTCACGCCCTGCAGGCAGGCCGCGCGCTGCCACAGGCGCTGGCGGCCGCGCGCGAGGCGGTGCGCATCGCCCCCGAGCATCCCTTCGCCTGGGCCCGCCAGGCCGAACTCGAACTGTCGCTGGCACAGGTCGCCGCCGGCCGCGCATCGGCGCAGCAGGCCCTGGCGCGCGCGCCTACGCTGCCGCGGGCGCGCGCCCTGCTCGGCTTTGCCACCCTGCTGGAGGGCGACACCCGTGTCGCACTGGCGCACTTCGGCGCCGCCGTCGCCGACGACTCGACCGACCCGCTGCCCCGCCTCGGCAGCGGTCTCGCCCATGTGCGCAACGGCGAGCTGGCGCGCGGCCGGCGCGACATCGAGCTCGCCGTGATGCTGGACCCCGGCAATGCCGAGCTACGCAGCTACCTCGGCCGCATTTATGTCGAGGAGGATCGCTCTGCGCTCGGTGGCGCGCAGTTCGCGCTCGCACGCCGGCTCGACCCGGCCTCGCCGACGCCCTGGTACTTCGACGCCTTCCGCAAGCTGCGCGACAACGATCCGCTCGGGGCCATCGCCGACGCCGGCGAGGCGATCGCACGCAACGACAATCGCGCCGTGCTGCGCTCGTCGCAGCTGCTCGACAGCGACCGCGCCGCACGCAGCGCCACGCTGGCCGCGGCCTACGGCGAGGTCGGTTTCGAACAGCCGATGCTGGCGGCGGCGATGCGCACACTGGACGACGATGCGCTCGCAGCCGCCGGCCATCGCCTGCTCGCCCATGCCTATGCCGACACGCCGCGCTTCGAAAGCGCCCGGCTCAGCGCGCTGCTGCAGGCGCAGGTGCGCCAGCCGATCGGCCAGGCCCCGATTCCGCCCCAGTTCCTCAGCCGCGATCTGCCGATCGTGGCCGGGCCGCGCGCACTCGCACCCGACGAGGCGGCGGCGCTGTTCGAGCGCCGGCCCTCGCACCTGGCCGCCACCCTGCTCGGCGGCAGCCAGCACACGGTGGGCGACAGCCTCGTCGGCGCCCACTCGGGCGCGCGGGCGCAGGTCTCCTTCGGGCACTTCGATTACCGCCACGACGGCCTCGGCGACCGTGACGACACCGAGCTGTCGGGCAGCCGGCTCGGCGCCCAGTTTGCCGCCAGCGCCGAGACCATGCTCTACGCCGAGCTCGGCCATGACGAGCGCCGCGGCGGCGACGTCGTCCCGCGCCTTCTCGAAGGCGCCGCGCTGGCCTGGGACCAGCGCGTGAGCCATGAGGTGCGCACCGACCGTGGCCGCCTGACGGTTCGCCACACGCCCGACGTGAATCGCGAGTACCTGCTCAGCGCCGGCTGGCAACACGCGCGCGAAGCCACGCTGGACCGGCTCACACGCTCGCTGTTCGGCTTCGACGTCGAAGCCGAGCTCGACGTCCGCACCCGGCTGCAGGCGCGCGAGCTGGGTCTCCTGCACGGTGCCCGGGGTCCGCAGCACAGCCTGGCGATGGGGCTGGGGAGCTACCGCGAGAGCCGACGGCAGACGCTCGAGGACCGCTTCAACGTCGTCGGCTTTCCGTCGCCAGCACCCGCCCCCGAGCGCACGCGCGAAGCGCTGGAACATCACAATGCCTTCGCCTACCTCGACCTGCGCCCCGCGCCCTGGGCCACCGTGCACCTCGGCGGCGCCTATGCCGCCCTGTCGGGCAGCCCGGCGGTCGCGCACCAGGGCTTCAGCGCCAAGTTCGGCGCCAGCTTCCAGCCCGCGCCCGGCACCACGCTGCGGCTGGCCACGCTGCAGGGGCTGAAGGGCCCGAAGTACCAGGACCAGACGCTCGAGCCCACCCAGTTCGCTGGCTTCAACCAGCTCTTCGACGACCTCGACGGCACGCGCTGGCGGCGCACGGCTGCCGGCCTCGATCATCGCTTTGCCAACGGCGTCATGGCCGGGCTGGAGTGGTCGACACGCACGCTGTCGGTGCCCGGGCTCGGCTGCAGTGACACGGACTGCCGTGCAAGCTGGCGGGAGCGCCTGCACCGCGCCTATGTCGCGCTGCCGCTCGGCCAGCGTGCCGCGCTGTCGGCGGCGTGGCGCTACGAGCGTGTGCATCTGGCTGGCGACGCCGCGGCGCTCGTGAGCCTGCCGCACGACACCCGCAGCGACGCGCTGCCGCTGGAACTGTGGCTCAGGCTCGATCAGCGCTGGAGCACGGCTTTCGAGGCGCTGCGGGTGCGCCAGCAAAGCGCCGTCACCGACAGGCTGCAGGGCGGCTCGGTGCAGCGCAGCGAGCGCTTCTGGCTGGCCAATGCCCGCCTCTCCTACACCGGCCCGGGGCGCCGCAGCGCGCTGTCGGTGTCGGTGCACAACCTGTTCGATCGCCGCTTCGCGCTGCAGGACACCGACCTCAACGGCAATCCGCGGGTGCCGCTGTACTTCCCGCGTCGTACCGCCTTGCTGCAGCTGCAGCTGCGCTTCTAGCCGCCGTCGGCGACGCCGCCTCCTGCGGCGGGCCGGGCGGCGGCATCACGCCCGAAGGAGACACCTCATGCCCACGCCACAGACCTCACACCCCTTCCTCGATACGGTCGGCCGCAGCGCCTGCGCCGCATTCGCGCTCGCCGCGCTGGCCGGCTGCGTGCCCCGTGCCGCCTGGCAACCGCCGGTCGCCGGCGGCGCGCCGGTCGCCGGCGACGTCCTGTCCAGTGGCGGGGCGATCGGCGGCGTGCTGGTGGGCGCCAGCGGCGAGCTCATCGTGGTCGATGCCGGCGGCCGGCCGGCGCCGCCCTGCCGCCTGGCCGAGGCCGAGCGCACCCACGCCGGCACGGCGACGCAGCTGCCCGAATGCGCCAAGCTGGTCGGCACCACCGTCACCCGCCTGCAGTCGGTCGGCGTCCTCGGCCACACCGGCTCGCACTGCGTGCTGATCGGCCCCTTCCAGACGGTGTCCGCCGGCGGGGTGGTCACCACCACCTACTACCAGCTGCCGCCGGGTTGCCGCCACTGAGGGGCGCCTGCGCCGGGCCGGCTCGCCAGCGCGGGGCGCCGGCCGCTCGCGCGTAGTCGCCGCCTGTCCGAGCTTCAAGGTAAATAAGTCACATCCGGCCCGGCACTGACGCACTGCAGCGTCGGTGCCGGCCGCCCTAGCATGGCCTCACTGCGAAGCCCCCATCGCAGCGCACAGCAGGAGGCCATCATGTCCCACGCCACCGGCACGCTTCAGATCATCGCGCCCATCACCATCGGGCCCGATGGCGGCGCCCCAGCCGACGCCCCCAACACCTGGTCGCACGCCTTTGCCCACACCCCGGCGCCCGGCGGCACCAAGTTCGTCATCCTTCATTTCCAGAACGTCAGCCTGCCGGCAGGCAATCGGCTGGAAGTCGATCTGGGCTACGACACCGACCTGTTCACCGCCGCCGACGGCAGCCAGTTCTGGACGCGGCCGATCAACCTCCACGCCCTCGCCGGCGGCCTGGTGCCGATCCGCTACGTCGCCAGCGGCGCGCCCAGCGGCAGCGTGCAGATCGACCGCTACGGCCGCGGCGAGCGCCATGCCGGCATCCAGGATCCGGGCGCACTGTCCAACTGCGACCCCTTCCTCGGCGACGCCGTCTACGTCGAGCCGATCTACGACCCCTTCTGGTACTGCAGCGAGCCGCCCAACTGGGAAAACGTGGCTTGCGTGCCGGCCGACGTCCGCACCCAGGTCGCCCGCAGCGTGGGCATGATCGTGTCGATCCACGGCGACCACGTGTCCACCTGCTCGGTGACCCTGGTCGACGCCGACAAGGTCGTCACCGCCGGCCACTGCATCACCACCGCCGAGGCCGAGACCGCGTCCGTGGTGTTCGACTACCAGACCGACTGCGCCGGCAATCGCCCGCCGGGCTATGCCGCCCGCTTCCACAAGGTCAGCGCGGTGTTGCAGCGACGCTGGGACGGCACCCACGACTACGCCCTGCTGCAGCTGGCGACCGCGCCGGCCGGCATCCCCGCGCTGCAGATGCGCCACGACGTACCGGCCGCCGGCGAACAGGTGTTCGGCATCCATCACCCCAACGGCGCGGTGAAGAAGCTGTCCATCCCGCATCCCGGCTTCGCCGCGGTCAGCGCCAGCAACCCGCTGGCGATCGCGGTGCCGGCCGACTTCGACGTCTCCGGCGGCAGCTCGGGCTCGGGCCTGTTCGACCTCGCCGGGCGCATCGTCGGCATCCTGTCGCACGGCAACCCCTGCGCCGGCGGCGCGCTGATCTACTACCCGACCGCGGCCTTCTTCCTCGACACCGTGCCGGCACCGCCGCCGCCGGTGACGCGCGACGTGATGGTGGTGGTCGACCGCTCCGGCAGCATGGTCGAGGACGACGGCAGCGGCCGCAGCAAGATCGAGACGGCGCGCGACGCCGTGTCGCTGTTCGTGCAGCTGGTGCAGGCCGGTACCGGCAATCGCGTCGGCCTGGTGTCCTTCGCCACCACGACCACCAGCCCGGTCGATTTCCCCATCGCCGCAGTGAGCAATGCGAGCAAGAACAGCCTCATCGGCGGCCCGCCCTTCGCCGGCGGCGTCGTCGGCGGCCTGCTGCCGGGCGGCGCGACCAGCATCGGCGAAGGCCTGGACGCGGCACGCCTGCAGTTCCCGGCGCCGGGCGCCAACCCGCGCGCAATCCTGTTGCTCACCGACGGCATGCAGAACCGACCACGCTTCATCGACGAGGTCGAGGGCGAGCTGGGGGCGATCGCGGTGCATGCGATCGGCTTCGGCACCGAGGCCAACCTCGACGGCGAACTGCTGACGGAGCTCGCGGCCGCGCATGAGGGGCTGTACATGCGGGCCGGCAACGGCCTCGCGCTGGAGAAGTTCTTCACCCAGGCCTTCGGCAGCATCTTCGAGGCCGGCGTGCTGTTCGACCCCGAGTACGCGCTCGCCGCGAACGCCGACGGCGAGGCGATCGGCTTCCCGGTGTGCACCGAGGACGTCATCACCGCGGTGATCGGCTGGGACCGGCCCGACGCCAGCCTGCGCATCGAGCTCACCACGCCCGGCGGCGCGGTGGTGTCGCCCGCGGCCGCCGGCGTGCTCACCGCCACCGGGCGCACCTGGAGCTTCCTGCGCGTGCCGCTGCCGCACGGCGGCGAGCGCAGCGGTGCGTGGCAGGTGCGCGTGCGCCGTCCGCCCGGCAGCGGCGAATTCCCCCCGCCCGGCCCCGCGCTGCGCTACTTCGTCAACGTGATTCCGGGCGGCGGTCCGCGTCTGCTGCCGGTAGCCGGCACCCGCCGCCGTTACTACACCGGTGACACGATCAACCCCTTGCTGATGCTGCGCTACGACGACGGCAGCTGGCCCGAGCACGCCGCCATGACGCTGACGCTGTCGCGGCCGACCCGCGGCGTCGGCAACCTGCTCACCGCCACCGGCCTGCAGCCGCCGACGGTGCAGGCCGGCGACACGCTCGACGCGGTGCACGCCAGCCTGCGCGCCTACGAGGCCACCCATGGCGAGCCGGCGGTGACGTACGCGGAGCAGGTGTTCGCGCTGACCGACCGCCCGGCCGACACCGGCGGCCTGTTCGAGGCCGGCGGCATCTACGGCCGCGCCCTGGCCGAGCAGCTGACCCAGGAGGGCCACTACACGGCGCATGTCAGGGCCGCCTTCGAGGCACCGTGCGCGAGCGCGCGCGAGCTGAGCTGGAGCTTCGTGGTGGCGGTCGGCATCGACGCCGGGCGCACCGAGCTCAGCAGCACACCGCTGGGCCCCGGGCCAGACGGCAGCGAATGCCTGCTGCTGACGATCACGCCGCGTGACCGCTACGGCAACCACCTCGGCCCCGGCCGCGCCCACGCCTTCGCCATCCAGCCGCAGCCCGGCACGACCCTCGCCGGCGCACTGAGCGACCTCGGCAACGGGGCCTATCGCATCAAGCTGTGCTGGGATCCGGCCGCGGGCGAGCCGCCCGCCGTCGGCCTCGTCCAGCCCGAGCGCCCCGTCGTCGTGGTGACGCCGCCCGACCTGCGACGCTACGTGTACAGCGTCAAGTTCCTGTGCGGCGAGCAGACCGAGGCCTGCGCCGGCTGCGCCCCGGCACGGCCGGGCCGCTACGCCACCGAGATCACCGTGCACAACCTGCGCGACCGCCCGGTGAACATCGTCCGGCGCGTGATCCCGCTGGTCCTCGCCGGCGCCGTGCGCGCCCGCAACCCGAGCCTGGCCGCGGCGACCAGCACCGACAAGCTCACGCTGCTCCCACACACCGCGACCATGGACGACTGCTGCCGGATCCTCGAGTCCAGCCTCGGCGCAAGACCGGCCGGCGCCGTCCCGCTGAGCACCGGCGTGCTGGAGATCACGAGCATGGTGGAGCTGGGCATCACCGCCACCTACACGGTGACCGACCCCGCCAGTGGCACCACATCGATCGATGTGACGCCTGTGACGGCGACGCCGTCCTGACCCCAAGAACGACCCCATGAGGAGCGAAATCATGAAAACCCACGATCTGGATGCGCTCAAGCGCGTCGCCCTCAAGACCCTCGCGGCCAAGGCCGAGATCAGGGAACCGGTGCTGCGCGACGTCGCCGAGGACGTCCTCGCCACCACCGGCAAGCCGGTCTTCCGCTTCACCGCGACCGCCGCCGACAAACCCAATGACCCCGGCGTCAGCGTGGTGCTGGACGACGCCGGCACGGTCGTCGACACCAGCGGCCTGCGCGCCGCCAGCGGCCGGGCGCTGTTCCGCCCCAAGCTCCCCGACATTCCATTCGAGGCGCTGGAGCCGCGCCGGATCAAGCTCGACCCGTCGCGCAACGACCTGCGCCTGGGCGAATGCGATCGCTTCGCCGAGACCATCACGGTCACCATCCCCAAGAGCAGCGCGGTGTCGAAGGCCGACATCTTCTTCCTCGCCGACACCACGGGCAGCATGGGCAGCATCCTCGCCGCGGTGAAGGCGGGCGCGGCCAACATCCTCAACGCGCTCGGTGCGCTCGGCCTCGATCTGGCCTACGGCGTGGGCAACTACAAGGACTTCCCGTCCGATCCCTATGCCTTCGCCGCGCAGCAGCCGGTCACCAACGTACCGGCCGCCGTGCTGGCGGCCATCAACGCGTGGACCGCGAGCGGCGGCGGCGACACGCCGGAAGGCCAGTTCTTCGCCCTCGACCAGCTCGCCGTGCCGCCCGGCGGCGGCTCGATCGGCTGGCGTGCCGGCGCCAAGCGCATCATCGTCTGGTTCGGTGACGCGCCCGCGCACGACCCGGTGTGCCAGGCCATCTCCGGCCTGCCCTACGCCATCAGCGAGGCCAGCGTCACCAACAAGCTGGTCGGCGAGGACATCGCGGTGATCGCCATCAGCACCGTCACCGGCACCGCCGGCGCGCTCGATGCCGACCCGGTGCCGCTGTCCACCGACTACGGTGGCGCCTGCGGCGCAGCCGGTGGCGCGGCGGGACAGGCCACCCGCATCGCCACCGCCACCAGCGGCCAGCACGTCAGTGGCATCGACGCGCTCTCGATCGTCAACACCATCATCGACCTGGTGAAGGCGGTGGTCGGCTCCATCGACAACGTCAGCCTGGTACCCGACGCCGCGATCGCGCCCTTCGTGGTGTCGATCACGCCGGCCGGCGGCTTCGGCCCGCTCGCCGGTGACGAGGACCACGTGCTGAAGTTCGAGGTCGTCTTCAGCGCCGGCGGCGTGCGCTGCAGCACCGAGGACAAGGTCTTCACCGGCTTCCTCAACGTCGTCGCCGACGACACCGTGGTAGCCAGGAAACCCACGCGCATCACCATCCCGGCCTGCCGCTACAGCTACAGCGTGAAGTTCGTCTGCGGCACGCAGCAGGATTGCGAGTGCGGCTGCACCCCGGTGCGCCCCGGCGTCTATGCCACCGAGATCAACATTCACAACCACAAGTGCCGTGACGCCGAGGTCGAGAAGTGGCTGATGCCGATGGTGCTCGCCGGCGCCGCGCTCGGCCGCGAGCCGCGCGTGGTCAAGCGCCGCCTCGGCGACCGCATCAAGCTGCCCGCCGATGCGGCGACCATGGACGACTGCTGCCGCATCACCGAGATGCTGCTCGGCGCCCCGTCGAGCGCACCGATGCCGCTGACGATCGGCTTCATGGAGATCGTCAGCAACGTCGAGCTCAACGTCACCGCGGTCTACACCGCCACCGACCTGAAGTCGAACGGCCTCAGCATCGACGTGCACAGCGTCACGCCACGACTCAAGTAAGCCCCTCGACGCGGGTCTGCGCGCCCGGCCCCCAGGCCGGGCGCGCTTTCGTTGCGGCGCGCCTTGCGCCGGTTATTCTTGCCCCCGCCCTCGCGCCACGACCAGCCGGCACCGCAGCCGGCCCGGCAAAGTGGCTGCGCCTGACTAGAATGCAATTTGTACGCCGCGCACTGCGGCGTATCACGGTCCTGCCATCCAGGCCCGCAGCGGGCCGGTCGGCGCCGGGCAGGGCTGTTCGCCAGACGGCGCCAAAGGAGAGCAGCGAGGCGGAGCAGCGATGGATGCAGCGAGCCCCTGGCCAGGCCTTCACGATCGCCGCGGCGGGCGCGCCAGTTGCGGCGTGGGCGCGGTCGTCGACCTGGGCGGCGGCGCCAGCCACCGTGTCGTCGCGCTGGCGCTGGCCGCGCTGCAGCGGCTCGGCCACCGCGGCGCGCGCGGCGCCGACGAAGCCTGCGGCGACGGCGCCGGCATCCTGCTGCAAAAGCCGCACGCCTTCTTCGCCCGCGTGCTGCCCGGACTGCCGGGCGCGGACGCCTACGGCGTCGGCCAGCTCTTCGCCGCCCCGGGCAGCGCGGGCGAACCGATGCGCCGTGTGGTGGAGCGCGCGGCCGCCGACGACGGCTTCGAGGTGCTGGCGTGGCGGCGCGTCCCCACCGATCCCGGCGTGCTGGGGCGCGCCGCCCGCCGCAGCGAGCCCGCGGTGTGGCAGTGCTTCGTGGCGCCGCGGCGGGCCTTGCCGCCGGCCACGCTGGACGTGCGCCTGTACCTGCTGCGCCGGCTCATCGAGCAGCGTGCCCGCGGCGAGCCCCCCGGGCTCTACGTCTGCTCGCTCGACCGCCGCCGCCTCGTCTACAAGGGCTTGCTGACCAGCACCCAGCTCGCCGCCTACTACCCGGACCTGGGCGATCCGGACATGGCCTCGGCGCTGGCCCTGGTGCACGCGCGCTTTTCCACCAACACGCTGGGCGCCTGGCCGCTCGCCCACCCGTACCGCTGCATCGTGCACAACGGCGAGTTCAACACCCTGCGCGGCAACCGCAACTGGATGCGGGCGCGCGAGCAGGCCCTGGCCAGCCCGCGCTTCGGCGCCGACGTCACTCGCCTGCGCGCACTCATCGACGAACGCGCGAGCGACTCGGCCAGCTTCGACGCCGTGCTCGAGCTGCTGCTGCTGGGCGGACGCAGCCTGCCCCATGCCCTGCGCATGATGATTCCGGAGGCCTGGGAGGGCGACCCGTCGATGGACGCCGGGCGGCGCGCTTTCTACGCATACCACGCCTGCCTGATGGAGCCCTGGGACGGCCCGGCGCTGGTGGTGGCGAGCGACGGCGAGCAGGTCGCCGCGGTGCTCGACCGCAATGGCCTGCGCCCCTGCCGCAGCGCCCTCACCACCGACGGCCTGCTGGTGCTGGGCAGCGAGACCGGGCTGCTCGATCTGCCGCCCTCGGCCTTCGTCCTGAAGGGCCGGCTCAAGCCCGGCGAGCTGCTGGTGGCCGACACCCGCAGCCGGCGCATCGTGCCGGAGCCCGAGGTCTTTGCCGAACTGACGATGGCCGCCCCCTACGCCGAGTGGCTCGCGCGCGAACGCATGCAGCTGGCCGCCCCCAGCCCCGCGCCCTCGCCCGCGGCAACCCCCTCGGCGCAGGCGGTGACGCGCTGGCAGGCGGCTTTCGGCTACAGCCTCGAGACCTTGCGCTGCCTGCTGCAGGCGATGGCGACCGAGGGCAAGGACCCGCTCGGCTCGATGGGCAGCGACACGCCGCCAGCCTTCCTGTCGGCCCGCCAGCGCCCCCTGTTCCACTATTTCAGCCAGCTCTTCGCCCAGGTCTCGAATCCGCCCATCGATCACCTGCGCGAGGCCGTGGTGACCTCGCTCGGCGGCCAGCTCGGCCCCCAGCGCAACCTGCTGGCGGCCACACCGGCCCACTGCCGGCGGCTGCGGCTCGAGTCGCCGCTGCTCGACGCCGGCGGCCGCGCCGCCCTCGATGCCCTCGGCCCCGGCTTGCCGCTCGCCTGCCTGGACACCACCTGCGCGCCGCACGAGACCCTTGCCGCCGCGCTCGACCGCCTCGAGGCGGCGGCGCAGGCGGCGGTGGCCGGCGGTGCCGCCATCCTCGTCCTCAGCGACCGCAGCATCGCCGCCGCGCGCATGGCGATCCCCAGCCTGCTTGCCCTCGGCGCCGTCCACCATCACCTGCTGCGCCAGGGCCTGCGCGCCGCGGCCGGCCTGGTGGTGGAGAGCGGCGAGCCCTTCGCCGTTCATCACCTCAGCACCCTCATCGGCTACGGCGCGGATGCGGTCTTCCCCTGGCTCGCCTGGTACAGCGTGGACCGGCTGGTGGCCGCCGGCGAGCTCGAGGCCGACGCCGGCCTCGCCCGCCGGCGCTACCGTGCGGCGGTCGAAGGCGGGCTGCTGAAGGTGATGGCGAAGATGGGCATCTCCACGCTGGAGGCCTACAAGGGCGCGCAGCTGTTCGAGGCCGTCGGCCTCGCCCCCGAGCTGGTGCGGCGCTGCTTCGACGGCACCAGCTGCAGCGTGCCGGGCGTCGACCTCGACTGCCTCGAGCGCGAATGCCGCGAGCGCCACCGCCTGGCCTTCGCCGACCACAGCACGGACAGCCTGGCGCTCGAGGCCGGGGGCGACTATTACTGGCGCCGTGCGGGCGAGCACCACGCCTGGAACCCGCTGTCCATCGGCCGCTTGCAGCAGGCGGTGCGCAACGAGGACTACCGCGCCTTCACCGCCTACACCGCCGAGGTCGACGGGCTCGACCGGCCGCCTGCCAGCCTGCGCGCCCTGCTCGAGTTCGTGCCCGACCCGGCCGGCGGCATCCCGGTCGACGAGGTGGAGCCGGTGGAGGCGATCCTGGCGCGCTTCTCCACCGGCTCGATGTCATTCGGCGCGCTGTCGCGCGAGGCGCACGAGGCGCTGGCCATCGCCATGAACCGGATCGACGGCAAGGCCGGCTCGGGCGAGGGCGGCGAGCATCCGGAGCGCTTCGGCACGGCGCGCGCCTGCTCGATGAAGCAGGTCGCCAGCGGGCGCTTCGGCGTCACCATCGAGTACCTCGCCGGCGCGCGCCAGATCGAGATCAAGATGGCCCAGGGCGCCAAGCCCGGCGAGGGCGGCGAGCTGCCCGCCGGCAAGGTGGATGCGGACATCGCCGCCGCGCGCCACACCACGCCGGGGGTGGGGCTGATCTCGCCGCCGCCGCACCACGACATCTACTCCATCGAGGACCTGGCCCAGCTCATCCACGACCTCAAATGCACCAATCCCGCCGCCGAGGTGCACGTCAAGCTGGTGGCCGAGGCCGGCGTCGGCACCATCGCCGCCGGCGTGGCCAAGGCCCGCGCCGACGCCATCCTGATCAGCGGCGACAGCGGCGGCACCGGGGCGGCCCTGAAGACCTCGATCAAGAACGCGGGCGCGCCGTGGGAGCTCGGCCTGGCCGAGACCCAGCAGGTGCTGCTCGCCAACGGCCTGCGCTCGCGCGTCCGGCTGCGGGTCGACGGTGGCCTGCGCAGCGGCCGCGACGTCGCCATCGCCGCGCTGTTCGGCGCCGAGGAGTTCGGCTTCGGCAGCGCGGCGCTGGTCGCGCTCGGCTGCATCATGCTGCGCAAGTGCCACTGCAACACCTGCAGCGCCGGCATCGCCACCCAGGATCCCGCGCTGCGGGCGCGCTTCGCCGGGCAACCGGAACACGTCGTCACCCTGATGCGCTTCATCGCCCGGCAGCTGCGCGAGATCATGGCGCGCCTGGGCTTTCGCCGCGTCGATGACATGATCGGCCGCGTCGACCGCCTGCGCCAGCGCCCGGTCGCCCTTGCGAAGGGAATCAGCACCGACCTGTCGCGCCTGCTGCACCGCCCGCCGGCCGAGGACGCGCCGCGCTGCACGCGGCAACAGGATCACCAGCTCGAGGCTCAGCCCGACCACCGGCTGGTCGCTGCGGCCGCGGCGGCCATCGCGCGCGGCGAGGCGGCGCACCTTGCCCTCGAAGTCGGCAACGGTGACCGCGCCGTCGGCGCCCTGCTGTCGGGCGAGCTCGTGCGCCGCCGCGGCCGCGCTCCGCCGCTCGCGGCCGCCACCGTGAGCGTGCGCTGTCACGGCACCGCGGGCCAGAGCTTCGGCGCCTTCCTCGCCACCGGCATCGAGCTGCGGTTGAGCGGCGAAGCCAACGACTATGCCGGCAAGGGCCTGTCGGGCGGGCGCCTGGTGGTGGCGACACCGGCCGATGCCGGCTATGTCGCCGCGGCCAACATCATCGTCGGCAACGCGGTGCTGTACGGCGCGACCGGCGGCGAGGCCTATTTCAACGGCCAGGCGGGCGAGCGCTTCGCGGTGCGCAACTCGGGCGCGCTGGCCGTCGTCGAGGGCGCGGGCGACCACGCCTGCGAATACATGACCGGCGGGGCGGTGGTGATCCTTGGCGCCACCGGGCGCAACTTCGGCGCCGGCATGAGCGGCGGCGCGGCCTATGTGCTGGACGAGGACGGACGCTTCCCCACCCGGCTCAATGCCGACATGGTCCGCCTCGAGGCCGTCGAAGACGCCGACGACCTCGCCCTGCTGCTGCGCCTGCTGCGCAACCATGTCGCGCTCACCGGCAGCGCCCTCGCCCGCCGCGTGCTGGCGCACTGGCCCACGCTCGGCCCATGCTTCGTCAAGGTCATGCCGCTTGCCGCTGCGGCCCCGCACGTGCGCTGGCGGGCGCCGGCGCACCTGCTGCCCGCCGCCGTCACCACCGCCGTGCCCGAGGCCGACAAGCCATGAGCGAACGCCATCCCGACGGCTTCCTGAAGCGCAGCCGCCAGCCGCTCGCCTACCGCGACCCGCGCCAGCGCATCGCCGACTACGACGAGATCCTCGCCGGCTGGCAGGCGGACGCCATCCAGGCCCAGGGCGAGCGCTGCATGGATTGCGGCGTGCCCACCTGCATGGCGGGTTGTCCGCTGGGCAACCTGATCCCCGACTGGAACGACCTGGTGAGCCGCCAGCGCTGGCGCGAGGCCCTGGCACGCCTGCACGCCACCAACAACTTTCCCGAGTTCACCGGCTACACCTGCCCGGCGCCGTGCGAGCCGGCCTGCGTGCTGGGGCGCGACGACGAGGCGGTGAGCATCAAGGCCATCGAGCGGGCAATCGTCGATATGGGCTGGGCGCAGGGCTGGATCCGCCCCGAGCCACCGCCGCATCGCAGCGGCCAGCGTGTCGCGGTGGTGGGCAGCGGGCCGGCGGGGCTGGCCTGCGCGCAGCAGCTCAACCGTGCCGGCCATGCGGTCACCGTGTTCGAGCGCAGCGAGGTGGTCGGCGGCCTGATGGCGCTGGGCATCCCGGACTTCAAGATCGCCAAGCATCGGGTGGCGCGCCGTGTGGCCCAGCTCGCCGCCGAGGGCGTGCGCTTCCTGACCGGTCGCTGCGTGGGCCGCGACCCCAGCCTCGCGCAGCTGCGCGCCCGCTTCGACGCGGTGTGCCTCGCCATCGGCGCCGGCGCCGCGCGCGAGCTCGCACTGCCGGGTCGCAGCCTGGCAGGGGTGGACCTGGCAATGGACTTCCTCGTTGCCGAGAACCATCGTCAGGCCGGACGCGCCGCGGCCCCGCACATCGACGTGCACGGCCAGCGCGTGCTGGTGCTCGGCGGCGGCGACACCGGGGCCGACTGCGTGGCCACCGCCCACCGCCAGGGCGCATGCACCGTGACCCAGGTAAGCGTGCGCGGCGCTCCGCCGCTGCAGCGCGCGCCCGACAATCCGTGGCCGCAGTGGCCGCGCATCCGGCGCCGCAGCTATGCGCTCGAGGAGGGTGGCGAGGAAGCGTTCGCACTCGACGCCGTCGCCTTCCTCGCGGCCGCCGGCCACGGCCGCGTCGCCGCCATGCAGTTCGAACGGGTCGCGTGGCACTACGACGGCCAGGGGCGGCGAAGCGGCCGGCAGGTGCTCGACCCCGAGGTGGTGCTGCCCGCCGACCAGGTGCTGATCGCCATCGGCTTTGCCGGGCCGGACCTGGCGCCCTTCGCCGGCACCGGGCTCGGACCCGGCCCGCGTGGCACCCTGGCCACCGATGCGGCGATGATGAGCAGCCTGCCCGGCGTGTTCGTCGCCGGCGACGCCCGCCGCGGCGCCTCGCTGGTGGTGTGGGCGATCGGCGAGGGACGCGACGCCGCGCGCCAGATCGACCTCTACCTGCGCGGCCACAGCGAGCTGCCGGCCAGCCTGATGAGCCCCAACCCACCGCTGGCCTGAGGCAGCGCGCCCGCCGCACCCCGCCGCGGGCGGCGCCGGCGCGAGCAAGCACGAATCAGGGATCGCGCAGCGGCGCTCACCACTCTAAACTTAGGTCGGACCATCACGAGGGTCCGCATCCCGAGATCCTGATCCAGGAGAAGGACATGAACGCCCAGCCCATCGTCGACCAACCGGGCGCCCCCACCACGGACGAACTCAAGGAATCCTACGAGGCGGCCCTGCGCATCACCCGCGCCCGCCTCGAGAAGGATCGCCGCCTGAAGGAAGTGGAGCGCGAGACGCTACAGAACAGCCCGCATGAGGTGCACACCGCCATCGGCGACTGAAACTCGTCGCCCGCCGCCCTCCCCCGCCGGCCGTCGACCGGCGCGCGGCGGGCCGCAGGCTCACGCCGGCATCGCGTCCAGACGCTCGAGCCAGGGCGCGCGCAGGCCTTCGGGCACGAAGCTGGCTTCCAGGCTGTTGCGCGCAATGCGCTTGAGCTGGGCACGGGTCAGGCCCAGTGCCTGCGCGGTGTCGATGTAGTTCTGCGCAACGTAGCCACCGAAATAGGCCGGATCGTCGGAGTTGATCGTGACCTTCAGGCCGGCATCGAGCAGCTGGCCGAGCGTGTGCTGCGCCAGCGTCGGGTACACGCACAGCTTCACGTTCGACAGCGGACACACCGTCAGCGCCACCTGCTCGCGCGCCAGCCGTTCGAGCAAGGCGGGATCCTCGGCGGCGCGCACGCCGTGGTCGATGCGCTCGACGCCGAGGATGTCCAGGGCCTCGACGATGTAGGCCGGCGGCCCCTCCTCGCCGGCATGGGCGACGACATGCAGGCCGAGCTCGCGACAGCGCGCGAACAGGCGCGCGAACTTGCTCGGCGGATGGCCCTTCTCCGATGAGTCCAGGCCGACGCCGTGGATCCGCGCCAGATGCGGCAGCGCCTGTGCCAGCGTGGACAGGCCCTCGTCCTCGCTCAGGTGGCGCAGGAAGCACAGGATGAGCCGCGAGCTGATGCCCCAGCGCGCCTGCGCCTCGTCGCAGGCGCGCTCCAGGCCGTCGAGCACGGTCGCGAAGGCGACGCCGCGGGTGGTGTGGGTCTGCGGGTCGAAGAACAGCTCGGCATGCACCACGCCATCGGCGTGGGCGCGCTCGAAGTAGGCCAGCGCGAGCTCGAAGAAGTCCTGCTCGTGGATCAATACCGCCGCCCCGGCGTAGTAGAGATCGAGAAAGCTCTGCAGGTCACTGAAGGCGTAGGCGGCGCGCGTGGCCGCGACGCTGTCCCAGGGCAGCGCCACGCCGTTGCGGCGGGCGAGCTCGAACATCATCTCGGGTTCGAGCGTGCCTTCGATATGCAGGTGCAGCTCAGCCTTGGGCAGGCTGCGAACGAAGTGGTCGAGATCCATGGCGCCCTCCTTGCAGATCACCGCATGCTAGCGCCAAACGCCCGGCGGCGGCGCCTGCCGCCGCAGCGGGCGCAGGCGCGGACGGGCTGCATCAGGCGCCGAGCAGCACAGCGCCGGTACCGGCGATGGCGCCGCCGGCCACGCGCCGGATGCGCTCACCGACCCGGGTCTGCGGCGTCCACCGTGCCAGCGCATAGCCCGCGCCATGCAACAAGGCGGTGGCGAGCGCAAAGCCGACGGCATAGGTGGCGAGACTGGCGCCGCCCATCTCGGCGTGGTGGGCGTGGCCATGGAACAGCGCAAAGACCGCCACCAGCGGCAGGCTGGCCATCAGCGGCAGGCGCGCGGCGAGCGCGATCAGCAGGCCGAACACCAGCACCGAGGCGGCGATGCCGGCCTCGACCGCGGGCAGGGCGAGGCCGAGCACGCCCAGGCCGGCACCGGCCAGCATCGCCAGCACGAAGCCGGCGGGCAGCATCCAGCGCGCGCGGCCCGACTGGCGCGCCGCGACCAGGCCCACGGCGAGCATCGCCAGCAGGTGATCGAGGCCGCCGAGCGGGTGGGCGAAACCGCTGAAGAAGCTCGCGCTTTCGTGGCCAGGGTGGGCGAGCGCGGCACCGGAGGCGGTGGCCAGCGCCAGTGCGGCGAGGGCCGAACGGACGGGATGGGTGTTCATGAAGGCAACTCCTGCGCTGTCGTGGAATGGATACGTGATGAAGTTGGCGGGATCTGGCCGGTCAGCGCCGCTCAGGCCGCCACCAGCAGGCCCTGGCGCTCGATGAAGTCGATGATATCGGCAAGTCCCTGGCCCGTCTTCTGATTGGAGAAGACGAAGGGGCGCGCGCCGCGCATCCTGCGCGCGTCGCGATCCATGACCTCGAGCGAGGCGCCGACCAGGGGCGCGAGGTCGATCTTGTTGATGACGAGCAGGTCGCTGCGGGTGATGCCGGGGCCGCCCTTGCGCGGGATCTTGTCGCCGGCCGAGACGTCGATGACGTAGATCGTCAGGTCGGACAGCTCGGGCGAGAAGGTCGCCGCCAGATTGTCGCCGCCGGACTCGACGAAGATGATGTCCAGCCCGGGAAAGCGCGCGTTGAGGCGGTCGACCGCCTCGAGATTGATCGAGGCGTCCTCGCGGATCGCGGTGTGGGGGCAGCCGCCGGTCTCGACGCCGATGATGCGCTCGGGGGCGAGGGCCTCATTGCGCACCAGGAACTGGGCGTCCTCGGCGGTGTAGATGTCGTTGGTGACCACCGCGATGTTGTACCTGTCGCGCAGCGCCAGACACAGCGCCAGGGTCAGCGCCGTCTTGCCGGAACCGACCGGGCCGCCGATGCCCACGCGGAGAGGACCGCGATGAGGACCACCATGGGGGCCGCAGCCCACTGAAGGAATCGTGCTCATGATCTGAACAGCCTCGTGTATTGGGTTTCGTGCCGGCTGCTGGCGATCGCCAGGCCGGGGGTGTAGTTGCTCCAGCGCGCCTCGGGCAGGCTCAGCGCGGACTCGACCAGCGCCGGGATGCGCTCGCCCAGCGTGGCGAGCAGACGCTGGCCGGCGCTCTGGCCGAGCGGCACCGCCTTCACCGCCGCCATCACCTGGTTCTCCGCCCAGGCCCACAGGTAGGCGGCCAGCGCCTGCGCGGCCGGCACCTGCCAGGCCGCAGCGGCGGCCGACCAAGCGGTCGGAAAGCAGGGTGTGTCGATCGCCTGCAGGCGCGCACGCCAGCCCGGCAGCGCGGCGAAGGCGTCCAGTTCGGCAAGCAGCTTGACCAGCGACCAGCCCATCTGCACCGTCTCGGCGCGCAATTCGGCGGTCTCGCGGCTGGCAAGGAAGTCGGCGTTGAGCCGCAGCACCTCCGCGTCCTCGCCACGCGACCAGGCGGCGAGCTGGCCCGCCATCAGCGGCGCCTCGAAGCGCGCCAGGCTGCACGCCAGCAGGTCACCGATCCAGGCCGCAGCGTCCGCCTCCCTGGCCACCGCGCCGCTCTCCACCGCCCATTCGAGGCCTTGCGAGTAGGTGTAGGCGCCGACCGGCAGCGCGGGGCTGGCCAGTTGCAGCAGGCGCACCAGGGGCAGCAGCGGCGCCGCCGCGTGCATGCTCACTGTCCCGCCATCAGATGGATGCGCGCGCCGCTGCCGTCGCCCGGATGCTGGTGGCCGGGCGCATAGGCGCCCGCCTCGGGCTCGAAGGGCGCGCGCAGCGAGCTCACCAGCGCGCCCAGCCCGACCAGCATGCCCTCGAGCACATGGTCGGCCTGAATGCGCAGCCAGTCGCCGCCGGCGTCCCGTCCGACCTGCACCGCGACGTGGCGGTTGCCGAGATGGAAGGCCGCACGAGCCAGATCGACCGCGCTCGCGCAGCGCGCCTCGAGCAGATCCTCGTCGGCGGCCACCACGGCGATGACCCGGCCGTCGTTGGCGCGCAGCCTGTCGCCGCCGCGCAGGACGGTGCCGCGCGGCAGGAACAGGCCGACCTCCGCGCCCGAAGCCAGGCGCGCGCGCAAGCGGCTCTTGGTCCGCGTGTTGAAGTCCAGCTCGAGGCGATCGGTGGCCGGCGCATCATCGGCGCACAGCGCTTCGACCAGGTACATCGCGCCGGACGGCGGCGCCGGCGCGGCGACCGGCGCGACCGCGGCAGGCGAAGAATCGATCAGGGAGGAGGCAGTCATGAGGGTTCTCAGAACAGGAAATAGCGCTGCGCCATCGGCAGCACCTCGGCGGGCTCGCAGGCGAGGTGCTCGCCGTCGGCGCGCACGATGTAGGTCTCGGGATCGACCTCGATCGCCGGCGTGGCATCGTTCAAAACCATGTCGGCCTTGCTCACCTTGCGGCAGCCCTTGACTGCCACCAGCGGCTTCTGCAACCCGAGCGCGGCGACCTCGGCGTTGTGCAGCGCGGCCTGCGACACGAAGGTCACCGAGGTCTTCACCGCCTTGCCGAAGCTGCCGAACATCGGCCGGTAATGCACCGGCTGCGGGGTCGGGATCGACGCATTGGGGTCGCCCATCGCCGCCGCGGCGATCATGCCGCCCTTGAGGATCAGGCTCGGCTTGACGCCGAAGAAGGCCGGCCGCCACAGCACCAGGTCGGCGAGCTTGCCGGGCTCGATCGAGCCCACCACATGGCTGATGCCATGCGTGATCGCCGGGTTGATGGTGTATTTGGCGATGTAGCGCTTGACGCGGAAGTTGTCGTTGAGGGTACTTTCCTCGATCACCGCGACCGCCTCCGGCACCGCCGCCGCGGCGCTGCGCCGGGGCGCCAGCCAACCGCGCTGCAGCTTCATCTTGTGCGCGGTCTGCCAGGTGCGGATCACCACCTCGCCGACCCGGCCCATCGCCTGCGAGTCCGACGACATCATCGAGAACGCGCCGGTGTCGTGCAGGATGTCCTCGGCAGCGATGGTCTCGCGCCGGATGCGCGATTCCGCAAACGCCACGTCCTCGGCGATGCTCGGGTCGAGGTGGTGACACACCATCAGCATGTCGAGGTGCTCGTCGATGGTGTTGACCGTGTACGGCCGCGTCGGGTTGGTGGAGGACGGCAGCACGTTGGACCGGCTGATCGCGCGGATGATGTCCGGCGCATGGCCGCCACCCGCGCCCTCGGTGTGGAAGGTGTGGATGGTGCGCCCCTTGAACGCCGCCAGCGTGGTCTCGACGAAACCGGACTCGTTGAGCGTATCGGTGTGGATCGCCACCTGGATGTCCATCTCGTCAGCCACCGTCAGGCAATTGTCGATCGCCGCCGGCGTCGTGCCCCAGTCCTCGTGCAGCTTGAGTCCGATCACCCCGGCCTGCACCTGCTCCTTGAGCGGCGCCGGCAGGCTGGCGTTGCCCTTGCCGAAGAAGCCGAGGTTCATCGGAAAGGCCTCGGCCGCCTCCAGCATGCGGTGGATGTGCCACGGCCCCGGCGTGCAGGTGGTGGCGAAGGTGCCGGTCGCCGGCCCGGTGCCGCCGCCGAGCATGGTGGTCACACCCGACATCAGCGCCTCCTCGATCTGCTGCGGGCAGATCCAGTGGATGTGGCTGTCGATGCCGCCGGCGGTGAGGATCATCCCTTCGCCCGCGATCACCTCGGTGCCGGCGCCGACCGGGATGGTGACGCCGGGCTGGATGTCCGGGTTGCCGCCCTTGCCGATCTTCCAGATGCGTCCGTCCTTGAGGCCCACATCCGCCTTCACGATACCGGCCACCGCATCGACGATCAGCGCATTGGTGATGATCGTGTCCGCCACGTCGGCCGACACGCCCTGGCCCTGGCCCATGCCGTCGCGGATCACCTTGCCGCCGCCGAACTTCACCTCCTCGCCGTAGATCGTGTAGTCGTGCTCGACCTCGATCACCAGCTCGGTGTCGGCCAGCCGCAAGCGGTCGCCCACCGTGGGGCCGAACATCTCCGCATAAGCGCGGCGCGAAATCTCCGCCATCACAGTGCTCCCATGACCAGGCCGTTGAACCCGTACACCTCACGCTCGCCATCGAGCGCCACCAGTTCCACCGTGCGCGACTGTCCGGGCTCGAAGCGCACCGCGGTACCAGCCGCGATGTTGAGCCGGAAGCCGCGCGCCGCGCCGCGGTCGAAGTCCAGCGCGGTGTTGGTCTCGGCAAAGTGGTAGTGCGAGCCGACCTGGATCGGGCGGTCGCCGGTATTGCTGACGACGAGGGTCAGCGTGGCGCGACCGACGTTGAGCTCGATGTCGCCATCGGCGACGAAGTATTCTCCGGGGATCATTCGTTTTTCTCCCAATGACACTGAGCGCCTGAAGACCGCAATGCCCGAGTGGCCGACATGTCGGGTGTTCCTGAAGCAGGCGAGGACTGTCCGAGCGAGCGCAGCGAGCGAGTTCCGCAGCCTGAGGAAGGAATAGCCGGCGTGGCGGTCACGGCCAGCGTGCGCGAACCGAGCACGACCCAGCTCCTTACACGATCGGGTTGTGCACCGTGACCAGCTTCGTCCCGTCCGGAAACGTCGCCTCCACCTGGATGTCCGGGATCATCTCCGCCACCCCCTCCATCACCTCCTCGCGCGTCAGCAGCGTGGCGCCGAAGCTCATCAGCTCGGCCACCGTGCGCCCGTCGCGCGCGCCCTCCAGAATCGCGCAGCTGATCAGCGCCACCGCCTCCGGGTAGTTCAGCTTCAGCCCGCGCGCGCGCCGGCGCTCGGCCAGCAGGCCGGCGGTGAAGATCAGCAGCTTGTCCTTCTCGCGTGGGCTCAGTTCCATCGTGTCCTCCACGGCGCCCGTGCGCCGCTCGTGCGTTGTTCAGGTGTTCCAGATGCGCGGCGCCTGCGCCGCACGCCCGCCGACGGCCGGTCGTGCACTCGCCCACAGGCGCGCGAACCACTCGCGCCCCGGCTCGCACGCCGGCCCCAGCCAGCGCGCCACCAGCAGGCCGGGCAGCAGCGTCACGCCGCCCTCGCCCGCCACCGGCGCAACATCGCGCCAGGCCGCCAGCAAGCCCGCGTCGCAGCGCGGCGAGGCGACCACGAAACTGGCGCTGACCGGCTGCCCCTGCAGCCCGACCGACGCCTGCAGCAGCGCACCGCCGCCAACGACCCCGCCGCGCTCCAGCCATAGCGGGCGCCCATCGCGCTCGATGCGGGTGCACAGCGCCAGTTCGCCGTGGCCGAAGCGCTCGCCCGAGGCGGTGCGGCCGAAGCACAGCATCTCGCTGCCGATGAAACAGGCATCGCCGTGCAGGCGCACCTCGGTGAGCAGCTCGCCGCGTGCGCCGTCAAAGACGATGCTCTCCTGCGGCAGGAGCTCGCACACGCCGCCCGCCGCCACCTCGATACGCTGCTCGAGACGGCCGCGCGGGCCAGCGCTGCGATACCACTTGCCCGCCCCCGGCGTGGTCAACAGCACATGCGCCCCGTCCTCCAAGGCCAGATCCACACGCAACGCGTCACCGCCGGCGATGCCGGCCGGTGGATGCACCAGAATGGTGTGGCAGACCGCGTCGCCTTCCGGATACAGCGACCGCTGCACCCGCAAGGGGCCGCGATGGGCATGGCGAGCCAATACCGTGCGCCCACCGCGTCGCTGGTAGCGCAGCTGCAGCTCGGCATGCCAGCCGCCGGGATCGGCGCAGCAGTCCTGCAAGGGGGCGCGGAACTCGCTCACGGCATTCATGCCGACCCACAAAGCAAGCAACGGGCCAAGTCGCTTCAGGCGCAGCCCGGGCCTTGTTGGCCGACGCATTCCGTGGTGGCGGCAAGCGCGTCACGCAGGCCGGGGAAGGCGTCGGTGGCGCGTCGCCGCAGATGCATGCACCAGATCGGGGCATGCAGGCATTCATGCACCAAGCCGGTGCAGCGCCCACCCCGTCAGGGATCGATATGCAGCTCGCGTCGCACCGGCGCCCCCGGCCCGAGCGCATGGCCGATGCGCGTCGCCTGCACCGGCGCAGGCGCGGGCGTGGCGGCCGGCACCAGGGCGCCCGGCGCTTCGGGCAGGGGCTCCCACAGCGCCCGGTAGGCGGGGCTGTCGTTCATCAGCTGCTCGCTCATGCGCGCGATGCGATCGGCCGGGCGCGGCGTGCGCAGCGGCCCGAGCGCGGAATAGCCCAGGCCGGCACGACCACCCTTCACCTCGAGGCCGATGAGATCGAGCAGGGTCGGCAACATGTCGAAGTGGGTGAGCACCTTGGTGTTGGGGGCGAGCTGGCGGTCGTCGCTGATCAGCAGGTTGAAGATGCGGCGCTCGGGGTTCTGCACCAGTCGCGGCCAGGAGGTGTTGCCCATCGCCAGGTGGTCGCCCTGGATGACGATGGCGACGCGATCCAGCCAGCCGCGGGCAATGATGTGGTCGACGAAATCCGCCACGAGCCCGGCCGTGCACTCGACGATGCCGTCGAAATCGCGATGACCCTCGCGCATGCAGTGCGGCGACAGGTGACCGTAGGGGTGGTGGGTGTCGATCGTCAGCAGGGTGAGGTTGAAGGGCCGCCCCGCAGCCATCAGGGCCTCGAGCTCCAGGCGTGCGCGGCGAAACAGGTCGGGGTCGCGCAGCCCCCAGGCGTTCATGCCCGCCACCGGCTCGCCCGCCTCGATCCACTCCTCGCGCCCCATCACCTTGTGGTAGCGGTGGTCGCGGAAGAACTTGCCCACGCCGGCAAACTCCAGGCTGGTGCCATTCAGGAACAGGTTGGTGTAGCCCTCAGCGGCGAGGATGTCGCCGAGGCAGCGCGCCCGCGGCAGATAGTGCCCGAGCCTTTCGCCCTGCACGTTGCCGCCATACATGGCCACCGACTTCAGCGGCAGGCCGCATTGCGTGGCCACCAGGCTGGCGATGGTGAAATGGGCGCCCATCAGCTCGCGGTAATCCTCGAACTGGATCACGCCGGGGCGCGCCTTGAGGGTATTCAGGCGGTGCAGCAGATCACGTCCGAACAGGGCCGGATCGGCGTAGCTGTTCTCCAGGCTCTCGACGTAGATCAGCACCAGGCTCTTGGGCGGCTTGCGCCCGCGCTCGAGCGTGATCCGCGCCGGATCGACGTACGCGTACGTGAAGTAGTCCTCGCCAAAATAGCCGCGAACATAGCGCGCCACCGAGAAGCTATCGACGAAGAACGCGACACCGGCGCCGAGCACGACCAGCGGCACGATCCGCGGCAAGGTATGTTGCGCGGCATGGCGCAGCACGACCAGCAGTCGCTGCCCGGTGGCACGCAGCCACGGTCGCGGCCAGACCTCGGGATGCGCGCGCAGATACCGCACCCACGCATCGAACCCCCACAGCAACGCAGCCAGCGCGAGCGGCAGCACAAGACCGCGCCACAAGAAACGATGAAGGATCTCGGGGTCGCTTGTGAGGACCCCCGCGGCCCCGAAACGCAGGTGATAGAGCACCTGGTCGATGCTGACCCGGCCAAACTCCTCATGCAGCCAGCGCGGGATCGCATACAGCAGACAGCCAAGCAGGATGGCCAGAAATCTGAGCAGTTTTCCGACGCGCATGCAGTCCCCGCGGAGGCAGTACCCGGTGCGATCCTGAAAATCGCCGCACGCACAAGCGTCTGTAATGGTACTGCAACGCCCTTGCAATAAGGGCGACATTTGTCACCACGTGTGGCACGACCGCGCGCTCGTCGGCTCAAAAGCCTATCGACGTGAGAAACGCGACCTCAGCCCTTCATGCCGATCGCATTCATGACCAAGCGCAACAGCCAGGCCGCGAGGCCAAGGGCCAGCACGCCCCCCGCCCAGATCGCGACGAACCACGCGAGCCGCCGCCAGGATGAGCCCGGCGCCGGCTCAGGCTTATGCTGTCGATCTTCCATCAGTGATAGCCGTCCCCCGCGCGGACCTTGCCGCGGAACACGTAGTACGACCAGGCGGTGTACATCAGGATGAAGGGAATGATGAACAGCGCCCCCACCAGCGCGAAGCCCTGGCTCTGCGGCGGCGCGGCGGCTTCCCAGATGGTGATCTCGGGCGGGATGATCATCGGCCACACGCTGATCGCCAGCCCGGTGTAGCCGAGGAAGACCAGCCCCAGCACGTAGAAGAAGGGCGCCGCGTGCGGTGCGCCGCGCAGCGAATGCAGCAACTGCAGCGCGCACAACACCACCAGCAGCGGCACCGGCGCAAACCACAGCATGTCGGGCCACGCGAACCAGCGCGCGGCGATGCCGGGGTGGGCGAGCGGCGTCCAGATGCTGACCGCGACGATGAAGGCCAGCAGCGCCCACAGCAGCGGTCTGGTGAGCCGGATCATCGCCGCCTGCAGCGCGCCCTCGGTCTTCAGGATCAGCCAGGTACTGCCGAGCACGGCATAGGTCACGACCACGCCCAGCCCGGCAAACAGCGGGAACGGCGCGAACCAGTCGAAGGCGCCGCCGGCGAAAGCGCGGTCCACCACCGGAATGCCCTCGATGTAGGCGCCGAGCGCGACGCCCTGGAAGAACGCAGCCGCGACCGAACCGACGATGAAGGCCTTGTCCCACAGGTGGCGCTCGTGGTCATGCGCCTTGAAGCGGAACTCGAAGGCCACGCCGCGCAGAATCAGCCCGAGCAGCATGAAGATCAGCGGCAGGTAGAGCGCACTCAGCACCACCGAGTACGCCAGCGGGAAGGCGGCGAGCAGCCCGGCGCCGCCCATCACCAGCCAGGTCTCGTTGCCGTCCCACACCGGGGCGACGGTGTTCATCATGACGTCGCGGTCATGGCGGTCGGGCGCGAAGGGGAAGAGGATCCCGATGCCGAGGTCGAAGCCGTCCATGACGACGTACATCATGACGCCGAAGAAGATGATCAGGATCCAGATCAGCGAGAAATCGATACCCATGGTCTTCAGCTCCTGTGCGCCACGGTGCGGAGGTCGTCGTCGGTTGCGGCCGAGATCGGACGCATCTGCTGGCGCTCGTGGCCCGGTCCGCCGACCAGGCCGATATCGCCCTCGTGCAGCTCCGGCCCCTTGCGCACCAGGCGCAGCATGTAGGCGATGCCGACGCCGAACACGACGCAATACACGACGATGAACAGCACCAGCGAGATCGCCAGCGGCACCGCGCCATGGTTGGAGACCGCGTCGGCCGTGCGCTGCAGGCCGTATACCACCCACGGCTGGCGTCCCACTTCGGTGGTGAACCATCCGGCGAGAATCGCGATCAGGCCGGTCGGTCCCATCCACAAGGTGGCGCGCAGAAAGGCGCGCGAGCGGTAGAGCGCCTCGCCGCGCCGCAACAGCAGGCTCCAGGCGCCGAGCAGGATCATCAGCACGCCAAGGCCGACCATGATGCGGAAGGACCAGAACACCACCGCGACCGGCGGTCGATCCTCAGGCGGAAACTCCTTCAGCCCCGGAAACTGGCCGTCCCACGAGTGCGTCAGGATCAGGCTGCCCAGACGCGGGATCTCGATCGCGAAGCGGTTCTCCTCACGTTCCTGATCGGGCCACGCGAAGACCACCAGCGGCACGCCCTCCCCCGGATGGTTCTCCCAATGGCCCTCCATCGCGGCAATCTTGGCCGGCTGGTGCTTGAGCGTGTTGAGGCCGTGGAAGTCGCCGATCACCGCCTGGATCGGCGCCACCACCACCAGCATCCACATCGCCATCGACAGCATCCTGCGGATCGCCGGATTGTCGCGCCCGCGCAACAGCTGCCAGGCGGCGGAGGCCGCGACGAACAGCGCCGTGGCGAGAAAGGCCGCCACCGACATGTGCAGGAGGCGGTAGGGGAAGGACGGGTTGAAGATGACCGCGAGCCAGTCCATCGGCACCGCTCGACCATCGACGATCTCGAACCCGGCCGGCGTCTGCATCCAGCTGTTGGAGGCGAGGATCCAGGTGGTCGAGATCAGCGTGCCGATCGAGACCATCAGCGTGGAAAAGAAATGCAGCCCCGGGCCGACCCGGTTCCAGCCGAACAGCATCACCCCCAGGAAGCCCGCCTCGAGGAAGAAGGCGGTCAGCACCTCATAGGCCAGCAGGGGGCCGGTGATCCCGCCCGCAAAGTCCGAGAAGAAGCTCCAGTTCGTGCCGAACTGATAGGCCATCACCAGGCCGGACACGACGCCCATGCCGAAATTGAGCGCGAAGACCTTGGACCAGAAATGGTAGAGATCGCGGTACAGCGTCTGCTGGGTGCGCAACCACAGCCCTTCGAGCACGACGAGGTAGGCCGCCAGGCCAATGGTGATGGCCGGGAAGATGATGTGAAACGAGATCGTGAAGGCAAACTGGGCTCGGGCAAGCTCCAGCGCGGTGAATCCGAACATTCGTGTGCTTTCCGTAACTCAGCCTGGAGCGTCTCTCAGGCGAAAGGCTGATCGCGCTGAGCCTGGCGGCTCGTGGCGCAGGACGTCCCCTTGCGGGACGCACCAAAAAAACAGCCCCGGCCGTGACGATCGGGGCTGGTGTCGTGATGCGGTAACGATTACTGCGTCGAGCGCGCGATCAGCACCGCCATCTTCGGGTTCTGCCTGGCCACCTCTTGCGCGAGCTCGGCCTTGGCACGCTGGCCGCCTTCCTCGGTGTTGAGGATGATCAGGTCGCAGCGCAGTTGCTCGGCGAGGTCCACCACCGCCTTGCCCCGACCGAACAGCGTGGACGTCAGGATCTGGCCTTCGGCCGGCACGCCCTGGGCGTTCACCTCGTTCACATACGCCTGCAGGTTCGCCACGTGCTTCGGATCGATGGCCTTGTCGGTCTGGTTGACCTCGGCGGACAGCACGTGCTCGGGCGCGAGATACACCAGGTGGACCTTGGAGCCGGTCAGCGAAACGAATTCCGACACCCGCTCGCGCGTCAGCTTGTTCCCGGTGTGATCGACGACGGCCATGATGGTGCCGTACAGCCGCGACTTGGTGGCAGGCACGGCCGCCGCAGGCGCGGTGGTCGGCGCCACCGACTGTGCAACCGCAGCGGCTTTGCTCTTCGGAATGATCAGCGTGAGGGCCAGGCCGATGAGACTGATGCCACCGAGTACATAGAAGATGCTGTGCAGCTCGCCGGCAAACTTGACCGCCAGGAAGGCACCGAAGATCGGCCCGAAGATACCGCCGATGCGGCCGAAGGCAGCCGTCCAGGCGACACCGGCGCCACGGACGTTGGTGCGGTAGTAGTTGGCGGCCAGGCCGTAGATCAGGGTCTGCGTTCCAGAGGTGCCCAGGCCGGTGATCGCGATCGTGAGCAGCAGCAGGGCAACGGCGATACCACCGACGTTAGCGAGTTGCTGGACTTCGCCGGCCTTGGCAACCGCCGGGACGTCGATCGTGGAGGCGATCATGCCGATGGCACCCATGGCAAGCGCACCGACCAGGAAGCCCAGCGCCACGATGCGCTGCGGGCTGTGCTTGTCGGCCAGGGTGGAGCCGTACAAGGTACCCACCATGGCGCCGGCGTTGAGCACCAGCAGCAAGGCCAGCGAACCGTTCTGGCCCATGATCGGGAGCATGATCTTGGGCAGCCAGGTGTTCAGCGAATAGACCAGCAGCAGGCAGAACGCCGACACGAAGCCGATGATGATGGCAGGCACGAGATAGACGGTGAACAGTCCGGCCCAGCCCGCGCGCTCGTCGGCGGCGTTGGCCGCAGCGCTCTGCTGCGGCTTGATCTCGGTCTCGGGGATGGGAACGCCCGTGCGCTCGGAGACGCGGCGGGCTTCGTCCAGTCGGCCGCGCGAAGCCAGCCAGGCCACCGACTCGGGCATCTTCCAGATCGCCAGCGGCAGCAGGGTGACCAGCGGCAGCGCACCGATCAGGAACATGCCCCGCCAGCCGATGAGCGGCAGCAGGAAGATCGCCAGCAGCGCCGACAGCAGCGAACCGAGCGGGATACCCGCATAGCAGAAGGCGGTGGCGAGGTTCTTCTTTCCGGGCGGGGCGAACTCGGCCGCCATCGCGCCGGTGGTGCCTGCCAGCGCGCCGACGCCCAGGCCGGTGATGAAGCGCCAGATGCCGAAGGCGGCAACCGATTCGGCCATGGCCGACACCGCCATGGCGATCGAGAACCAGGCGATCGAGACCAGCATGACCTTGCGGCGGCCGATCAGGTCGCCCAGGGTGCCGGCGACCAGCGCGCCGAGCATCATGCCGATCATCGCGTAGGAGCCGAGCATGCCGGCCTCCTGCGGCGTCAGCGCACGATCGCCGATCCACTTGGCGGCGTCCGGGCCCATGAAGCCGGGCAGCACGGCGCCGTAGACGACGAGGTCGTAACCATCAAAAACCAGGCCGACGAAGGCCAGGGCGATCACCCAGAAAATGGTACTGCGCCGCTTGCGCGCCATTTCCGGGCTCTCAATTGGAGCGCTCGGGTTCAAGATCTTGCCTCTCTACAGAATGTGTTGTTGGTTTGGGGCACGGGGTCGCTGAGTGCTGAAACCCCGGGGCGCAGCTCGGGAGGGTGCTGCGAAGCCTGCGTGGCATCGTCAGGACAGAGGTCGCGGTTTCAGGTGTCGATGCCGAACCTGTTGCGCTCGGTGACGCAGGTGATGTCGTCGTCGAAGCGCCGCGCAAGACCCGCCTGAGCTGCTTGTCTGTCCGGAGCGGGGCGGGGTCGCCGCAGACGGCGCCCCGCCCTCGTTATCAGACGTGGTAAACGTCGATGACGTGACGAATGTAGTCGGTCTTCAGGACCACCTTCT